>JANXSH010000656.1 GCA_025356615.1 Planctomycetia bacterium
TGCCCAAACCTATAATTTGGTGGCATTTGGCGGAAGAACGTGGCTCTTTTCTTTCTTATTCCTATTCATCTCGCCTATCTTCCGCCGAAAAGGAGCCCTGAAATCAAGGGTGCGGAATATGCGGCTTGCGCGTCGGGCTAAATGTGTCATCCCTGGCCGCGCGGAGTATAGCTCTTCCGTTCTTCTCGGATCGCTCATGTGGCCTTATGTTTAAGTGTACGTTTGTTCTGAAATCCCATTTTATTTTTCGTCCCTTCGGGAGGGGTAATGCAGTAAAGAATTCAAGGAGCAAAAGTCCTCGCCGGACGGAAACCGAAGTAGTTGACCCGGTTCGTCGGCACAAGGCTGTTACGGATGGCAGAACGCACGTTCGACGGTGGATGGCCGAACGAGCCGCCACGCAACACACGGACATCTGAACTTTTGACCACTAATAGGTCTTCTCTGTCCGCTATCGCCTTTCCGTCTCCTTCCTTGACATACTCCTTGTACGCATCCTGGCACCACTCCCAGGCGTTCCCGTGCATGTCGTACACCCCCAGGTCATTCGGCTTCAGCCACCCCACCGGATGACTCTTGCCCAAGGATTTCGAGTCGAACCACGCATACTTGTCCAGCAGGTCTTCCACCTCACCGCAGGAATACCCCGTGTCAGCACCCGCCCGACAGGCGTACTCCCATTCC
This sequence comes from Planctomycetia bacterium, assembly GCA_025356615.1. Taxonomy (GTDB): domain Bacteria; phylum Planctomycetota; class Planctomycetia; order Gemmatales; family Gemmataceae; genus JANXSH01. The sequence goes on from JANXSH010000656.1 coordinate 685, forward strand.
GCCTCCGTCGGCAGGCGATACCCCGTCCTCTTCAAGTAATTAGGGGCCATCTTCATGCCTTCGGCGTACTTGCCCTCCTTGTTCGCCTCGTAGCACCACTGCTCCTTTGCTATCCCCTCCTTCTCACTCAGCCAATTGCAATACGCCGCCGCATCGTACCACGACACGTTGCTCACCGGACAGTCGCCCGTGGGGGCGTACTGCTCGGAGTATCCATGCCTCTTCCGAAACCGGAGGAACTGGTCCACCGTCACTTCCTTCGACGCCATCGCAAAACTTCGGTCGATCCGCCTCCGGTGTCGCTCCGCTCTCTCCCCCATCCAGAACTCCCCAGGCTTCGGCACCACCATCATCGTCTGACCCTGCCCATTGACGTACCACTGCCGCTTCCCTTCCACCTTTCCCGTCGCCAATGTCTTGTCGATTCCCTTCATCTCGTCTGATCCCTGCCACTGCCGCACCAGCCATTCCACGGCTCCGTGTATCCCAGGATCGGCGTCGTCCCGATACAGTTCCAGCAGCCGGGGCAAATGGTTCCGTCGCTCGGCCAGGGACATACGGTCCAGACCATACTCCCCCAGACTCAACAGAATGGCCCTCTTCACCGATACCTCCTGCTCCTCCTCCAACCGGGCGATCAGCACTTTGGGATCGACACCGCCCAGAGCCAGCCGCTCGATGAGATAGCTCCGCATCGTCGGGTCCGCCCGATGCTTCATCAGCGGCCACACCTTCTCTCCCCTGCCCATGACCAGTAAGGCCACTCCGATACTGGCCTGTTTCTTGGCCAGGGCGATCTTCGCTTCTACCGGAGCATCCGGCTTACTCGCCTCGGCCAACTGCTTCTCCAGTCGGGCATACGCACCAGGCACATCGACCGCATAGGTGCCATACACACTGGCGATCAAGCCTCGTTCCGATTCGCTGCGTTTCTCGTCCACCATGAAGTCGCCCAGCGGCGGAATCAGCCACCGTCTCACGCCCCTCGAGGCTTCCGCCCATTGGGCTATCACAAATGGCTTCTGGATCACCAGTGTTGCCGCCACGTCTCCGCTGACCTTCTCCCAGCGAGTATCATCAGGAGCAATAAACGACAACGCACAGGCCGCACGGAACCGTTGTCCTTGATCGGTCTTTGGATTCTCCAACAGCGTCCACAACCGCTCCGTCACGTCGGCATCGTGGGCGAGCAACAGCTCTCGAATCGCCACCACTTCCTGCGGTTCGGCCTCGAGTAACCGCTCGTACAGATACTCCACCTGCCCCGAGTTCCCCGGTAACAGGGCGAGGCTGGCGTGCAGTTGCTTGCGAGGGTCTTTCTCCTGCTCGGCCTGGGAATAGGCATCTTTCAAAAGAGGATCTACCCACCGACGATACGGGGCCATCTCCTTCACGACCCCCGGAACATCTGCGGTCGGTGATCCCAGCAGACGATCTCGAAGTCGCCGACCCTCCAGCCGGCCAGTGCCTTCCCAGCTTCCCAGACCGAGCAAGGTCAGGATCAAGGCGACGACCACCCCCCGCACCGCATGATACCGGCTCGCCTTCCGCATCATCTTCCGCTGCGGCGGCGTCCAGTTCTTCTTCGGCGTCCGCCAGCGGATACTGGACCATTGCCACAACGACGGCAGTTGCCGGTTCTCCGGTCGAGTATTCCAAACTGCCGCACGATCCGCCAGCAGCAGTTCCGCCCGGCCACGTCGAGTCTCCTTCTGCTTGCGGGTGAGCCAGTCTCGCAGCGACGGGACGAGGTAGTCGTGGGTGAGTTGGTAATAACGAGCGTCCGAACTCCGGGGGCTGAGGCCATTCGGCTCGCCTGCCTCTTTCCCTTCCGGGTCGGTCGGCGTGATGAGGCGAATTTCGCCGTCGAGAATGCGCAGCAGGTCGTCGAAATCCTTTGGGCGACTTCCGTAACCCGACGCATCCAGCAACTCGGCATACGACCGCATGTGGCCCTTGATGTCCGTGCCGGATTCGGGCAAGAGAGCCTTCAGGACGCCCCGCGCCGCCTTCTGGTGGTAGCGATGTTCCGGCGGAGCGTTGGCCGCGCTGAACGTCTCTTCGAGGAAGGTGACGCCGACGCCCTCCGTGCCGCCCACTTCCTTTAGCGTGGCAGGCGTCCACGTCTTGCCCTTCATCATCTCGGCGAAGAGTGCCAGGCGCACGGAGATGACTTTGCCTTCCTGGGCCAAGCCCGACACGGCTTGTTCGAGAAACTCCTTTTGCTCCTTGCTCGTATCGCCTCTGTTTTCGGGGAGTTTGCCGAAGGCCCGCCCGAACGCCGCCAGCACCTTCCGGGCGTGATCTGTGTCGAAAAGATCGGCAGCCGCCGAGTTCTGGCCCTCGAGGAGGCGGACCTCCAACTCCCGCATGAACCGGGTCGCCGCCATCCAGAAATCGTCGCGCACCATCACGACGCACTGCACCCGGCCCCCGTCGCATTGTCGCAAGGCTCTCACCAGTTCGGTGTCCCGCGCCTCTTTCTTGGCGTGCAACCACTGCTCGAACTGGTCGAGGACGATGACGACCTTCTTGCCCGAGGGAATGCCTTGCCCACGGCGGAGTACCGCCAGTGTCTCTTTCAGGCCCAGGTTAGTGGGCAGAGCCGGACAGCGTTTGCGCAGGCCGTTGAGCAGCCGCGTCTCCGTCTCCTCGAAGGTCGCCTCGACGTAGACGGCGATCATGGCGTCCGACAGGCGGGGTAGCAGACCGGCTCTGACCAGCGACGACTTGCCGCAGCCGGATGGTCCGTAGATCAGGCCCACCGAGAACGTGTTGTCGGTGTCCGTCTCTTCGATCCGGGTCTTCCAGAACCGGATACTATCGGGCAACCCCTCCCGGTCGCGTGGGCCGGGGAGCAGGTCGAGGAAGAAGTCGGCGTCGTGCGCATCGAAGGACCGCAAGCCTTTCGGCACGATCCTGACGGGCTGGCTGTCCGAAGTCGGCGTCGTTGGCGTGACGGATGGTCCCGATCTGCTCGAGGTCGAGAGCGGCTGCACGATCGGCGTGATCGAAGGCACACCGATGGCCTTCGTGGTGGGGCTGGGCTGCTGGGCCAGGAAGTGCCGCAGGTCGTCGGCCATGTCCTTCGCCGTCGAGTAGCGCTCCGACGCGCGCTTCGACAACGCCTGGAGGCAGATGCGCTCCAGTTCCTTCGGGATGCCGTCGTCGTATTGGCGAAGCGGACGGGCTTCGACGCTGGTGATCTGTTCCAGCAGTTCCTCTAGTGAGTCTGCATGAAACGGTCGCCTTCCGGTCAAGAGTTCATGGAAGACGACGCCCAAACTGAAGATGTCACTGCGGCCATCGACCCGATGCCCTTCGCCACGAGCCTGTTCGGGACTCATGTAAGCAGGCGTTCCAGTAAACCTCGCCCCCTTGCCGAAATCCTCTTCTTTCAAAGCCAACCCGAAGTCCACCACATACGCTTTATTGCTGGTGTCGATGAGAATGTTGCCGGGCTTGATGTCCCGGTGAACGAGAGCCTTGCGGTGGGCGTAATGGAGAGCTTCCGCAACGGTCGCAACCAATCCCGCCGATTCGGTGTACGACGGGCGTGCTTGGCGAATCTTCTTCGCGAGATCGCTCCCCTCGATGACCTTGGACACGATGTAGCAAAGACCATCAGGCGTGGTCCCGACATCGAAGATCGGAACGATGTTCGGGTGATCGAGGCTGGCGACGGTGCGGGCTTCGGCGAGATACTCGGCTGCGTCGTCGGGGCGAGAAAGCCGCTCTGGTCGAGGAACCTTGATAGCCACGGCTCGGTTCAACTGGTCGTCATGGGCCAGATAGACCCGTCCGAACCCGCCCTCCCCCAAGATCTTCTCGACGCGGTAGCGACCGATCTGTTGAGGCTGGTCGGATGGGGCAGTCTCGCCAACCGGATATTTCGGATCATCGGGGGAGGGAGCAACTGTTCTGTCGGGGTCGTGCATGGCGCGAGTCAACCACAGCCAACGGATTTCGCCGCAGTAGGCAATGTATTCGCTGCGAGCGAGAATAAACAGGGGCGGGCGGGCTGAATCGAAGTGGGCAGTCTTTCGCAGTGCGGCAATCTGATCCATCGGGAAGGAAGCGTGAATGGGCGTTCGCCCCTCCTCACTTCGCGACGTGTTCGCGATACCACGCCAGCGTCTCGGCCAGGCCGCGCTCGAACGCGACATCGGTGCATAGCCAAGTCGGGACCGGGCCTTGGCGATTGTGAGATCCAACATGGCGTTTACACGCTCCGCTCGCCCACCGACTCCAGGAGAATTATGGCCGAAGCTTGTTGTCCAGTCGTTGAGCGATGACGCGATGCCGGATGGATAGCATCGGGTTGCCCATCTCGTGATAGAGCGCCGCGAGGGTGTAGTGCGTCGGTATGTGATTGGGGGCGACCTGCAAGGCGTTGTGAAGCCAGCGAAGCGCCTCCTTCGGCCGGCCGGCCCGCAAGGCGATCAGGGCCACTTCGTGATACGGTGCCGGGTCATCGAGGGCTTCTTGGAGCCGACCCTGGAGAATCTCCTTGATCCGCTGCACGTCCGCCTGGATCCGGGCTATCGCCTTCTCCTCTCGATCCGCCTCGGGCTTCTTGCCGTTGGCGGTCAAGGCCAGGGAGTAATGGTAGCGTGCGGTCGTACTCCCTGGATCGAGACCCACCGCCCGTCGCAGGTACTCCTCGGCCATTTCGTTGTCGTTATCTCGGAGTGCCATTCGACCGCGATCGATGAGGGCGCTGGCGTAGTTCGGGTGGAGTCGGAGGCACTCGTCGAGGAGCGGGCGAGCCTCGCTCCCCCGGCCTTGTAGCTCGAGAGCCTGGGCCGTCTGGACGAGCAATTCCGGGTGGTCAGGGAGGCGACGGCGCAAGAACTCCAGGTGGGGAAGCGCCTCCTCGCCCTGACTCGAGAGGAGGAGAATAGTCGTCATGCGCATCCGCGCCAGATCGTGTTCGGGGTCGATTTCGATGATGTGGCGATACGTTTGCAGGGCCTCGTCGGTGCGATCACGCTGGTCGTGCAGCTTGGCCTGGGCGAGCAGTGCCTGGGTACTGTCGGGATCGGTCTCCAGCCAGCGATCGATCTGCTTTTCGGCCTCTGCCAGGCGGAAGCGATGGAGCAGGCCGGCGACGACGGCCTCCCGCGCCCTCGGAGCCACGGAGTCGTTCGGGTCGATGTGGGTTCTCGACAACCATCTCGTCGCCTCCACCTCTCCCTGGGTGGCCCGGAGTAACAGTCGCTCCAACACCGACTCCTCGTCGTCCCCCCGAAGTTCCCAGTTTC
>JANXSH010000078.1 GCA_025356615.1 Planctomycetia bacterium
TTTACGACCGGCAAGATCTACCAGACTGTCATCGAGAAAGAACGCCGCGGCGACTACCTCGGCGGCACCGTCCAGGTCATCCCGCACATTACGGACGAGATCAAGGCCGCGATTCGCTGCCTTGCGGCCGACGATGTGGACGTAGTCATCACCGAGGTCGGCGGCACGGTCGGCGACATCGAGAGCTTACCGTTCCTGGAGGCGATCCGCCAGTTCGCCCTCGACATCGGCAAGAACAACTGCAAGTACATCCACCTCACGCTCGTCCCGTACCTCAAGGCGGCGGGCGAGGCGAAGACCAAGCCGACGCAGCATTCCGTCGGCCAGCTCCGCCAGATCGGCATCCAGCCGGACGTACTCATCTGCCGGACGGAGCGCGAGATGTCGCGCGACATGATCGACAAGATCGCGCTGTTCTGCAACGTCGAGTCGCGCGCGGTCATCGAGGAGCGCGACAAGACGGTATCGATCTACGAGGTGCCGCTCAGCCTCGCGGAGAACAAGCTCGACGAACTCATCATCGAGAAGTTCAACCTACGGGCGGCCCCGCTCGACCTGACGGACTGGCGCGAGATCCTCCACCGGGTGTTCAACCCGATCCACGAGGTGACGATCGCCGTCGTCGGCAAGTACATCAAGTACCAGGACGCCTACAAGTCCGTCTACGAGTCGCTCGACCACGCGGGCATCGCCCACCAGACTCGGGTCATCGTCCGCCGCATCGAGTCGGAGGATCTCGAGCGCGAGGGGGCGGAGAACGTCCTCGGCGGGATCGACGGCGTCCTCGTCCCCGGCGGCTTCGGGTATCGAGGGGTCACGGGCAAGATCGAAGCGATCCGCTTCGCGCGGGAGCGCGGCGTGCCGTTCTTCGGCATCTGCCTCGGGCTCCAGTGTGCGGTCGTCGAATTCGCGCGGAATGTCCTGGGCCTCGAGGACGCCAACACGACCGAGATCGACCGCAACTGTAGGCACCCCGTCGTATGCCTGCTCGACGACCAGTACAGCATCACGCAGCTGGGCGGGACGATGCGCCTGGGATCCTACCCCACGACGCTCCGGGAGGGCAGCCTCGCTCAGTCGGCGTATGGCGGCTCGCAGGTACGAGAACGACACCGGCACCGCTACGAGTTCAACGGGGGCTACCGGGACCAGTTCGAGGCCGGCGGCATGGCGATCACCGGGACCAGCCCCGACGGGAAGCTCGTCGAAGTCGTGGAGGTCCCCGGCCACCCCTGGTTCCTCGCCGTCCAGTGCCACCCCGAGTTCCGCTCCAAGCCGACACAATCGCACCCGCTGTTCCGCAGTTTCCTCCAGGCCGCCCTCGACCGGCGGAAGATGACAAGGTGACGGCGGGTGACACGGTGACAAGGCATTGATTCACCTTGTCACCGTGTCACCTTGTCTCCGACAAGGGTCGCCCCATCGTCTGGAGCGCCCGGACGTGTTTGCAGGCGTGGGGCCTCTTCTCGCCCCGATACGCCGCGTCGGCGCAGGTGCAGTGCCAGTGGAGGCCACCGTTGCCCTCGCGCTCGAGGGCGACCTGGTAGATGTCGCGTCCGCCCATCACGTCCCACAGGCAGACGCATCCGCAGGGTTGCTTTTCGGTGGCGCGATACGTCATCCGATAGCAATAGGGCGTCGGCGTGCGCTTCCGGCTCGGGCCCGGCACCTGGGCGAAGTAGACCTCGCCTGGGAGGATTCGTTTCGTTTGGGTCTTGCGTGGCATGTGTGCTACCTCCTCCAGAATATCCAGCGGGATCATACCCCGGATGGTCCCCCGAATCGATGTCGGTAGGGGCGTGAGAATCTCCCCCGATTGTGTTCGATTCCACCCCGATACCCTGCTACGATTACTATTCATAGCTTCCACTTCCGAGGGCGTGGCACATGGCCATTCGTTGCGAAACCTGCCGGCAGCCGTTACCCCTTCTGCCCGGACAATCGGCCGACGACGTTCGCTGTCCCTGGTGTGGGCACCATCACGCCGCCGTCTCGCAAGCGATCGCACCACCTGCGCGGGCGGCGACTCTCACTGGGCCGAGGCCGCTCGCCGCGCTCCCTCCGGCGGAGAAACGAGAGCCGGTGGAGACTCCGCCCGCGAGACGCAGCCTCGTCATCGGCGGCCTCGTCGCGGGGGTGATAGGGTTGCTGCTGAGCGTCGGTCTCGTCGTCTTCCTGCTAACCTCCCGGAAGACGACCTCGCCGGAACCCGTTGTCCAGATTCCGCCGGTCCAATCGACGGCCCAGCAGACTCGTATCGAAGATTCGGACACCGACTCCGGCCCAAGACAGACGAAGAAGAGCGACCCGACACGGACGGTCCTACCGCGCGGCGGCAATTCCGGGATCGTCCCCCGCAAGCCGGGCGACGACATCGCTTTGCCGCGCATGGTCGATTTCATGGGCAGTCGGGCCAGCGGCAAGCAAATCTGCATCATCGCGGACTGCTCGGGGAGCATGGCGTCCAACCGGCGGATGGAGACGCTGAAGGAGGAACTCGAGAAGACGCTGAAGAACTTCCAGTCCGACCAGCAATACTACGTCATCTTCTTCGACAGCCGAACCGACGAGATGCCCGACAAGGCTTGGGTCGACGGCGGCAAGGACGACGAGAAGGTTCTGCGCTGGGTTCGCTCGCAGAAGCCGCGCGGCGGCACCTTGCCGATGCCCGCGTTCGAGATCGCGTTCCGACTCCAGCCGAAGCCGGAACTCATCTTCTTCATGACCGACGGAATCATTCCGCAAAACGTCCCCGCCGGGGTCGCCCGCCTCAACGAGGGCGTGAAGCCGAAGGTCAAAATCAACTCGATCCTCTTCGGCGGCGAGGGGCGAAGCAAGGGGGCCAAGCGCGCCCTCTTCGGCGAGGACCAGTTGAAGCAGCTCGCGACCGATTCCGGCGGAACTTACCAATTCGTGCCGGACAGGGCGGGGCGGTGAGGGGTGTCGTGTAGCCGCGACGCGAAGCGGAGCGCGAG
>JANXSH010000298.1 GCA_025356615.1 Planctomycetia bacterium
TCGGTTGGCCGTAGCCGTTCTCGCCGGTGATGCGTTCGTACATTTCGAAGAGGTTGCCGTACTTGTCCTCGATTTTGCTTTTGCCGTCGCGCTGGATGGCGTTGGCGAAGTCGAGATAGACGCCGCGGCCGCCGTGGCCAACGCCGCGTCCCTCGTCGCAGACCTGCTTGGCGGCGCGGGAGGCGATGTCGCGCGGGGCGAGATTGCCGTAGGCGGGGTACATGCGCTCGAGGTAGTAGTCGCGCTCGCCCTCGGCAATCTGGTCGGCCGGGCGCGTCTCGCCCTGCTTCTTGGGCACCCAGATTCGGCCGTCGTTGCGGAGCGACTCGGACATGAGCGTCAGCTTGCTCTGGTATTCGCCCGTGACCGGGATGCACGTCGGATGGATCTGGGTGTAGCACGGGTTGGCGAAGTACGCCCCGCGTCGGTAGGCGCGGAAGGTGGCGGTGACGTTGCACCCGCGCGCGTTCGTCGAGAGGAAGAAGACCGGGCCGTATCCGCCCGTCGCCAGGACGACCGCGTCGCCCGCGTGGCTCGACACCTGCCCGGTGACGAGGTCGCGCGTCACGATGCCGCGCACGCGCCCGCCAACCGAGACGATGTCGAGCATCTCCGTGCGCGAGTGGCTCTTGACGTGGCCGAGGCCGATCTGGCGCGACAACGACGAGTAGGCACCGATGAGGAGTTGTTGGCCGGTCTGGCCGCGACAGTAGAACGTGCGCGACACCTGCGCGCCGCCGAAGCTGCGATTCTCGAGCTGCCCGCCGTACTCGCGGGAGAAGGGCACGCCCTGGGCGACGCACTGGTCGATGATCTGAACCGACACCTGGGCCATGCGGTAGACGTTGGCCTCGCGGGCGCGGAAGTCGCCGCCCTTGATGGTGTCGTAGAAGAGGCGCTGGACGCTGTCGCCGTCGTTCTGGTAGTTCTTGGCCGCGTTGATGCCGCCCTGGGCGGCGATCGAGTGGGCGCGCCGGGGCGAGTCCTGGAAGCAGAACGTCTCGACGTTGTAGCCCAGCTCGGCCAGGGACGCCGCCGCGCTGGCCCCGGCGAGGCCGGTCCCGACGACGAGGACCTTGTACTTGCGCTTGTTCGAGGGGTTGACCAGCTTCATGTCGAAGCGATGCTGGTTCCACTTCTCGGCCAGGGGACCGGGCGGGACTCGGGATTCCAGCGGCATGAGTGCGTTCCTGTGCGGGGCGAAGGAGCGAAATGGATCAATAGGCCGAAAAAGAACTAACCACAGAGGCACAGAGGGCACAGAGAAATACACAGAAGGAAGCGAGAATAATCCGTTGATTCGCTGACCTTCTCCTTGTAGTTACTCCGTCTTCATTCTGTGGTCTTCTCTGTGCCCTCCGTGGTTAGCCGCATTTCATTGTTATTTGACGATTCCCAGCCAGACGGACACCGGGATGGCGCAATTGCCCGCCACGATGATAACCGCGAGGATCGGCCCGAGATAACTGGACAAACGGACAGAACTGCTCGCGGGGGCGGCCAGCCCGAGGGACTGGAGCCAACTCGACCCGCCGTGCCACAGGTGAAGGCCGAGGAAGAACATCGAGACGACGTAGGACAGGCTGATCCAGGGGTTGCGGAACCCCGAGACGACCATGCTGTAGACATCGTGCCGGGCGTCGTCCTTCTTGTGGTCGATGAGACGATAGCTCAGTTCGGTCGCAGGGTTGTAGTCTTTCGCCCCGGAGGGGCGGATCTCGCTGAGGTCGAGATAATTCTTCGGCGTGGAGAGGGTGATCGGATCCCCGTTCGTGGCAACCTGGATACTCGTCGGGGTGACGACGCCGAGCGTGAAGTGGGCCAGGTGGTAGACGATGAACGCCAGCAAGACGAGGCCGGTCAACATCATGTGTTGGGACGCAAGGGTCGCCCGGAGCGTCCTCTCGTAGGCGTAGGCTTGGGGCCGGGCCGCGTAGTTCTCGTAGGTGAGCCGAAACGCCACGAAGAGGTGGACGACGAACACCGTGAGCAAGCCGAGGCGGGCCGTCCACAGCAGTGCGGGCCTCGCCTTCAGTGCGGCGGCGTAGGTGTTGATGGCATCCCGGCCGGCGAAGAGGAGCAGGTTGCCCCCCATGTGTGCGACGACGAAGCCGATGAGCAAGACGCCCGTCACCGCCATGATGTATTTCTTGCCGAGCGACGAGCGGACCGGCCGCGGAAGCAGGTTCATCGAGATCCCTTCAGACGAGCGGGCGCGATTTCGACCGACGAGCGAGTCGGCTAGTTCTATTATATATAGGCACGGGGCAAGTGGTCAGAGTCGATTCATTAACCGATGTCCGGGTCGATGCCCAGCGCCCGGAGCCGCTCCGCGAGCAAGGCGGCGCGTTTCGCGGCCATGTCGACGCGGATTCGCTCGGTGTCGCGCAGTTTACCGGCCTCGTCGGCGCATTTTCGTTCCGTCTCGGCGCGTTCACACTCCTCGACGAGTTCGCGGCCCTTGAACTCGGCGATCGATTCGGCCTCCTCGGCCCGTCTTCGCTCGGTCTCGGCGCGCCGGAATTCGATGACCTCGCGTTCCTCGGCGCTTCTCAGCATCTCGCCGGTGGCGCTGTCCCAGAATCGCAGCCAGGGCATGTCTTGATTGCGGTGATTGCCCTTCCAGATGCCGAGTTCCACACCCAGCGGCTCGATCGGATAGCGCCCCGCCGCATTCGGGACGACGAGGACGTATCTCCCTCTCTGTACCTCAGACAGTTCGATGGAGGGAGTCTCAGGGTCGAAGGTCGTTTAATAAGAAGCCCCGATGGCCTTCTCGAATACCCAGAACTTGCCCTTGATCGGGGTAGTGTCATGTTCCTCGCGCCCGTCGCCGGACACGAATTCCATGACGATCAACGGTCGCACCCCTTCCTGCCAGAGGACGTAAGAGCGACGAGACTCCCCGTCCAGCATGGGAGGAACGCCCGGAACGAAGAACCAGTCGGGAGCCTTACACCCATCGAGAGGCGGCTGCGTCTGCCGCCAGTAGATGCCCGAATCGTGTCCGATGGCGAACAGGCCATCGGAGTACAGTTGGTGCAATCGAGGGAGCAACGAACTGGTCAGCAGGTCGTTCTGGGGTTGCTGCTGGAAGTTCTGTAAAGTGCGGTCCGTGTCGGGAAGGTGTCGGTGGTCCACGAGCATGATCGTCGCCTCGGGAGGTCGCCACGGCAGGGGGAGACATCGCTTCGTTCCTTCGTGTCGGGTGCGGGGACAGAATGGTATTATCCGAATGGCATCTCCAAGCGTTTTCGATCGCATTTCGTAAATTGCCCAGCAGACAGTAGATACGGACGGAAGTGCCATTCGGTCGAGTTCCTTCTCGAGTACCTCTTTGGAAGGGACCCCTGCCGACGACGAGCGAGTGCCCGCCCCACGCGGCCTTGATGAGAAGGACCGGCTCATCGAAGTGTTCGCCCATCGTGGTGCCGAATTCCAACTCGACGCCCGTGCGGCCCGGCGACCCGTAGCCGACGGTCAGCGGCCCCTTGCGGTCGAGGAACTTGATGAACACGTCATCGCGCACGATCCATAGACGCCGCACTGTGTGCAAGTCGAAGGGAGACAGCCGTGGTATAAGGGAGGGGTCATCGAGGGGGGGCCGAATTCATGGGGTAATCTCCACCCTGATTGTAAGCATCGGGACAGGGAGTTGGTAGCGGACCCGTTGACCGATTCATACGATTCGGGCATGATGACGGTATGTACTCAGGCCACCGAAGGAGGAACCGGCTATGACACCCTTCGCACCCCCCCAAGATGCCGAAGCGCTGCGGGCGATGTACCCCGAGAGTGACGGCAAACGTATGTCGGACAACATGACGCAGGCGCGGTGGATCTTCTTGCTCTACGGGAACCTCTGCGCCCTGCTCGCCGACCGC
>JANXSH010000710.1 GCA_025356615.1 Planctomycetia bacterium
TCTGCCCCGTCGGCGCGCTGTGCAGCAAGGATTTCCTCTACAAGCACCGCGTCTGGAACCTCAAGACGACTGAGAGCGTCTGCCCCGACTGCTCGACGGGCTGCTCGATCAACGTGGATGCGAACAAGAACATCCTCTACCGCCTCCGCCCGCGCGAGAACCCCAAGGCCCAGGGCTACTTCATGTGCGACGAGGGCCGGCTAGGGTATCACTACGTCAACTCCAAGGACCGCATCCACACGCCGATGCTCCGCAAGGGCGCTGAGCTCGTCCCCAGCACTCACGCCGACATGCTCGCCGCGATCAAGTCGGCCCTCCGCGACGCCGTCGGGAAAGACGCCTCCGCCGTCGTCGGCGTGCTGTCGCCGTTCCTGACGTGCGAAGAGGCGTACCTGTTCGCCAAGTACCTCAAGGGCATGACCCGCGCGATCCAGTTGGCGATCGGCCCGATCCCCACCGTCGGCGAGGACGACACCTACCCGAAGGACCGCAAGGGCAAGGCGATCGAGCCGGTCAAGTTCACGATCCACGCCGAGAAGGCTCCCAACCGCAAGGGCGTCGAGAAGATCCTGAGCCACTTCCAGGGCCGGATCATCCCGTTCGACGAGGTCGTCAAACAGGCGGACGCGGGCAAGCTGAAGGCCGTCTACCTCGCCGCAGGCTACCCGCCGCGCGAGCCGGGCTGGATCACCGCCGCCCAGGCCGAGTCGCTCGGCAAGGTGCCGACGCTGATCCTGCAAGACCTCGCCCCGTCGCCCCTCAGCGAGAAGGCGAGCATCCTCGTCCCCGCCGCGACCTTCTCCGAGAAGGACGGCACCTACGTCAACCACGCAGGTCTCGCCCAGGCGATCCGCTGGGCGATGACCCCCACCGGCGAGGGTCGAACCGACGGCCAGGTCTTCCTCGACCTGCTGGGACGGCGCGGCCTGATCCAGGTCGCCGCCCTCCGCAAAGAGCTGGCCGCAGAGGTCGTCGCGTTCGCGCCACTGGCCGGAGGCGACCTGGGCGAATATGGCATCAACCTGGAGAAGTCGAAGTAGAGAACCCAGGGCGTTGACACGCCCCGCTCGCCGTGAGTTACTGAAAACTGAAAACTGAAAACTGAAAACTCCCGACCCATGTACATCGACTTCACCGAAACGACCTTCTGGATCACCCTCGTCCTGATCGGTGCCATCATGGGTGCCATCCAGGGGACGTGCGCCTACATGATTATGGCCGAGCGGAAGATCTCCGCCTGGGCGCAGGACCGCATCGGCCCCAACCGGGTCGGGCCGTGGGGGTTGCTCCAGCCGATCGCCGACGGCATCAAGTTCGCCCTCAAGGAGCAGGTCGTCCCCGGCGGCGTCGATAAACTCTTCTACTTCCTCGGCCCCGCCGTCGCCCTCGCCACAGCGACGCTGGCCATCGCCGTCGTGCCCGTGGGCCGGACCACGCCTGTCCCCACCCTGCTCGATCACCGCAACCCCGACCTCGTCGCGAGGCTGACCGGCCCGATGACGCCGGCGCAGCTCGCCCCGCTGCTCGAGTCGGACAAGCTATACGGCGACCAGAAAGCGGGCACCATCTGGCCGACCACCGAGACCGAGAAGGTGTGGGTTCTCGCCGCCGACCGCGCCTGGGCCGAGGCCCATAACGAGCAGAGCTACGAAGAGCGACTGGCGGAGTACAGTAGAACGGTGCAGTTCGTCATCGCCCCGCACATGGACATCGGCGTCGTCTTCGTCCTGGCCGTCGGGAGCCTCGGGGTCTACGCCATCGTCCTCGGCGGCTGGTCGAGCAACAACAAGTACAGCCTCCTCGGCTCCCTCCGCTCGAGCGCCCAACTCATCAGCTACGAGATCCCGATGGGCATGGCCGTCCTCGGCGTGTTCCTCGTCTCGGGGTCGCTCAACGTCGAGAAGATCATCGACCACCAGACGAGCGCCGGGTGGAACTTCTTCTTCCAGCCGGTCGCGTGCCTGCTGTTCGTCACCGCCATCTTCGCCGAGTGCAACCGCGTCCCGTTCGACCTGCCCGAGTGCGAGCAGGAACTCGTCGGCGGCTACCACACGGAGTACAGCGGCATGAAGTTCGCCCTGTTCTTCCTCGGCGAATACACCGCGATGCTATCGACGAGCTTCCTCGCGATCTCCCTATTCTTCGGCGGCTGGCACCTGCCCTACGTCACCGAGCTGCTCGAGCCGGGCTACGGCGAGATGATCCTCAAGGTCGCCGTCTTCGCGGGCAAGATGGTCCTCTTCGTCGTCTTCTACATGCTCATCCGCTGGACCATCCCGCGATTCCGCTTCGACCAACTCATGAGCCTCACCTGGAAGGTCATGATGCCCCTGGCCCTGGCGTGCATGCTGATCGTCCTGCTCGTCAAGCACTACGAGCTGCCCCCGTGGCTCATGCCGCTCGGCTCGGTGCTGGTCCTCCTCGTGATGACGCTCGTCTCGCTCCGCATGCCCAAGGCACCGACCCGATCCAACCTCGTCGTCCGGGGCCATCCGGTCACCGGCGACCGGGTGTTGATGAATTAAGGAGATCAACCACGAATAACACGAATAACACGGATAAAAGGCATGGCAAGAATCGAATGAATGGATTTGTATTTATTCGTGGTATTCGTGTTATTCGTGGTTAATTTTGATTCGTAGGAGGAATGACAACTACCATGCCCATAAGTGACAGCGACGTGAAGTGGGTCTCGGCCCCCCAGATCGGGCTACTCGAGCAGCTCTACATCCCGGCCATCGTGCAGGGGTTGGGGACGACGATCAGGCACAGCCTTTCGGCGATGTTCGGCAAGGGCGCGATTACCCAGCAGTACCCCGAGGTCAGGCCGAACCTCCCCGCGAACTATCGCGGCGTGCATCGACTCAACCGCGACGAGCAGAACCGCGTCAAGTGCGTCGCCTGCTACATGTGTTCGACCGCGTGCCCCGCGCACTGCATCGACATCGTCGCCGCCCCCTCGCCGTGGCCGGACCGGGAGAAGTACCCCGAGACGTTCGTCATCGACGAGCTGCGGTGCATCTACTGCGGCATGTGCGAGCAGGCGTGCCCGGTGGACGCCATCGAGTTGACGACGCTCTTCGACCTGACCGGCCTGAACCGCGAGGACATGATGTTCGACAAGGAGAAGCTGCTCAGCGTCTACGACCAGACCGTGAAGGCCGGCACCGACCCCGTGCGGACGAAGGCCGGTCGGCTGGGCGTGGCCAGCGAGCCGGCCCAGCCGGGGATCACCTTCTCCTCCACGGCCCAGAGCTGAGTACGATGCGAACCGAGGAATCTTTCATGCCGCTAGCCTTGCTCGCCGCCGACCCGTCTCGCTGGGAGACCCTGCGCGACCTCTGGCCTATCTGGCTGCCCCTGATCGTCGGCGGCTTCGCCATCTTCTGGCTCCTGCCGCGCCCCAGGCCGAAACCGCCTGCCCTCGGAATCGGCGCGGGGCTTCTCGCGCTCCTGCTGGCGGGCAGCTTCCTGGTCCGCACCGGGACGTTCACCGTCGAGGCGCTGCTGTTCTACGCCTTCGCGGGCCTCACGATCGTCTCCGGTACACTGCTCATCACGCAGCAGAACCCGGCGCGGTCGGCCCTGTCGTTCGCGCTGGTGGTCCTCAGCACTTGCGGCTTGTTCCTACTCCTGGCCGCCCCGTTCCTGATGGCCGCGACGATCATCATCTACGCCGGGGCCATCGTCGTGACCTTCCTCTTCGTCCTCATGCTCGCCCAGCAAGAGGGGTTCAACAACGCCGACTCCCGCAGCCGCGAGCCGCTGCTCGCCGTCCTGACGGGATTCTTGCTGCTCGCCGCCATCCTCTACGTCCTGCGCGGCTACGACGACGAAGAGACACGCAAGTACGATACGCTCCTCGCCGAAGTGGTGGAGGTGCAACACCTGGAGTCGTTCGAGGCGATGAAGGCGAGAGTCGGCAAGGATAGGACAGAGGAGAACCTCTTCAACCGCGTCCGGCTTGCCATCAAACCGACCGAACGCGACAACTTCGACATTCTCCTCAAGGAGGTCGAGACGGAGTGGTTCTTGCAGGACATCTTGCAGGACGACCTGAAGAATTCGTCGCTCACGCCCCATACGATTCTCTCGAAACTCCGCACGCTCCTCCTTTTCGTGCGCCAACCCGTGACGATGGCCCGCATGCCCGAAGTCAATGACAAGCCCCTGCCCCTGTCGGCCATGAGCGGCACCCCCGCGAACACCCCCGCCGCAGAGGTCCGCCGCAACCCCACGACGCTCGTCCCCGACCTGCCTGCGGAGAACGCCGCCTACCTGGGCCGGAGCCTGTTCACCGACTTCCTCTTGCCCGTCGAAATCGGCGGGACGCTCCTGCTCGTCGCCACGGTCGGCGCGATCGCCATCGCCCAGCGGCGCGGCGTCGCCGCCAGCCCCAGAGTTTCTCCCAACGCCGACACGCCGGGGAGGGTCGTATGACCGCCATCTCGCTGCACCACTACCTCGTCGTGGGCGCTATCCTGTTCGTCCTCGGGATGATCGGCTTCCTGGCCCGGCGCAACCTGATCGTCCTGTTCCTCAGCGCCGAGATGATGCTCCAGGGCGTCGCCCTCAACCTCGTCGCCTTCGCCCGCTACGGCGGCAACCTGACCGGGCAGGCGTTCGTCCTGTTCATCCTCACCGTCGCGGCCTGCGAGGCCGCCATCGCGCTCTCGCTCATCCTCATGCTGTATAAACGCAAGGGGTCGCTCGATGTCAGCCTCTGGCAGGAACTCCGCGAGGAGGGTTGGGAGGCCGCCGAAGACGAGGAGTCGGCCCCCGAACCGCTCGCGGGCGTGCCGTTGCCCCACCTGATCCCCACCGGCAAGGAGCCCGCCCGACGCGGGGAAGAGAAGAGCCATGTCTGACGAACTACGCCCGTACCTCTGGTTGATCCCCGGCTTGCCGCTGATCGCCTCGGCGGTCATCGCCTTCCTCGGCCCCCGGCTGTTGCGATCACGCAGCCATTGGCCCTGCGTCCTCGGCATCGCCGGCTCGTTCGTCGTGTCGCTGCTGGTGTTGTTCGAGGTCTACTCGGCCCACGCGGAGGCCAGCGTCGAGGCCGTCGGCATCCAGGTCTATTACCCCTGGATCCAGGCGGGGAGTGTCGATGTCGGCATGACGCTCCGCGCCGACGCGCTCAGTTCGATGATGCTCGTGATGATTACCTTCATCGCCACCTTCATCGCGATCTACTCCGTCGGCTACATGCAAGACGACCCCGGCTACCCGCGCTTCTTCGCGGCGGTGGCGCTGTTCGTCTTCTCGATGACCCTGCTCGTCCTCGGCGACAACTTCCTCGTGCTGTTCTTCGGCTGGGAGGGCGTGGGCCTGTGCAGCTACCTCCTCATCGGCTTCTGGTTCTACAAGGACTCCGCCGCCG
>JANXSH010000751.1 GCA_025356615.1 Planctomycetia bacterium
CAGATCTGCACGGGCCGATGGTGGGCGTGCGGTTGTGGTTCTGACAGGTAGTTGTCCGTCGTAGGGTGGTGCCCTCGCTCCGCTCGACCTACCCTGCGAGCGGCGCTCCCCGCGAATCAAGTCGCGGGAGGTGTGGTACACCCCCGTAGCCCCTCCTCGAACGACGGGTACGCCAGGGTAACGCCGAGTTCCGCACGGAGCCGGCGATTGACCACCCGGCGGTTCACCCGTTCCGATTCGGACACCGGGAGCGGCGGCGCGACGAAGTGCGGCGGCGGCGCGCCGATCCGCTCCGCGAGCAGGGTGTAGAACTCGCGCCGGCGGGCGGGGCGGTCGTCGCACACGTTGTAGACCGCGCCCGGTTTGGCGCGCAGGCATGCCGAGCGGACGGCCCGCACGCCGTCCTCGACGTGGATCAGGTTGAGCCATTTCTCCGGGTCGATCGCGAGCAATCGGCCCGCGAGGAGGTCTTTGGCGCGGATCAACCGCTCCGGCCCGTAGATGCCCGCGAATCGCAAGACGACGGCCCCCGGACGGCGCGACACGAGCAAGGTTTCTGCCTCCAACACCACTTGCCCCGACTCCTCCAGGGGGTGCGTCGGGGCCAGCTCGTCCACTTCGCCCCCGTCGGTCTGACCGTAGACGCCCGTGCTGGACACATGGACGAAGCGAGGCGCGCCGGGGAGGGCGGTCAGGGCATTACTCAACCCATCGACGTAGACTCGTCGCATCGGCACGTTCGCGCTCCGGTCGAGGCCCACCGCCCAGACGACGACATCGACCTCGGGGAGCCCGCCCAAACTTTGGGGGTCGATGACATCACAGACGTGGGCGGTGACGCCCGCCCGGACGAGGTCCGCAGCCCTCTGCGGACTCCGGGTCGTCGCGTGGACTTCGTACCCCTCGGCGACCCACTCGCGCGCGAGTCGCTTGCCGAGATAGCCACAACCGAAGATCAACGCGCGCATGGTCCGAGCCTCCGCCGCTCCGAGTTCACCCCCTCTCATGGTAGCCGTCTTTCCCCCCAATGCCACGCCCCCCAGAGAAGAAGATTCGGCCCAACGCGCCGTCTGTGGGCTATAGTCCCCTCGTGGACGATCGATCCCACGAAAGTGCCCCCCATGACCCACCTTGCCCTGCTCTGGACGCTGACCGCCTGCGGGCCGACCGCCGCGCCACCGCCATCAGCGGTCGATTTCAACCTCCGCGACGCGGTCGGCAAGTCGCACCGTCTCGCGGACTATCGGGAACGCAAGGCCGTGGTCGTCGTCTTCCTCGCCGTCGATTGCCCGCTCGCGAAGCTCTACACGCCGCGCCTCATGGGCCTCGCGAAAGAGTACGACGCGCGCGGCGTCTCGTTCCTGCTGATCGCCTCGCGCCAGGAGACGACCCGCGACCTCGCGCGGTACGCGCGCGAACACGGCGTGACGGTCCCAGTGCTGCGCGACATCGGCGGGGTCGCCGCCACGCGATTCGGCGCGGAACGCAGCCCGGAAGCGTTCGTCCTCGATCGGGACCGGCGCGTGCGCTATCGCGGTCGTATCGACGACCAGTATGGCATCGGCGTCCAGCGTCCCGTCGCCCGGACACACGAAATGCGAGACGCGGTCGATGCCGTCCTCGCGGGCCGATCGGTCGCCGTCACCGTGACCGATGCGCCGGGCTGTCCGCTGCGTTCTAGGGACGTGGTGCGTGTCGAGTCGTCCGTCACCTTTAGCCGCGATGTCGCGCCGATCCTCCAGCGCCGTTGCCAGGCGTGCCACCGTCCGGGGCAATCGGCCCCGTTCAGCCTGATGAGTTACGCCGACGCTGCCAAGTGGGCCGGGGCGATGCGCGAGGTCATCGACGAGGGCCGGATGCCGCCCTGGAGCGCGAACCCCAAACACGGCACCTTCGCAAACGACCCGTCCCTCAGCGCTGCCGAGAAGCAGACGCTCTTCCACTGGATCGACGGGGGATGCCCCGAAGGGGACATGAAGGATCTCCCCGCTCCGAAATCGTTCCCGAAAGAGTGGTCAGTCCCGACGCCCGACCTCGTCGTCGAGATGCCCGAGGCGTTCGCGGTTCCGGCCCAGGGCACGATCGATTATCAGTATTTCCGCGTCGATCCGGGCTTCCGCGAGGACCGCTGGGTCAGCGCGGCGGAGATCCTGCCGGGCAATCCGGCCATCGTGCATCACGTCAACATCTACCTCCAGCCGCCGGACTTCGACGACCCGACCGACATCGTCTCGCAAGGCAAACTCGGCTCGTTCTGCTTGACGATGATGGCCCAAGGCACGCCGCCGCTGATACTGGGAGACGGCCTGGCGAAGCGCATCCCCGCCGGCTGGCGCATCATCTTCGTCGTCCACTACCAGACGATCGGCTCGATCCAGTCCGACCGGACCCGCCTCGGCCTCACCTTCGCGGACCCGAAGTCCGTCCGCAAGGAGGTGGCAACGCGCCTGCTGGTATGCTCTGACCTGCGCATCCCGCCGCGCGTCGCGGACTACCGCGTCAGTAAGGAGTGGACCTTCGATCGCGACATGCACTTACTCTCGCTCTTCCCCCACATGCACCTGCGCGGCAAGTCGTTCCGCTACGAGCTGGTCCGCCCCGACGGGAGCGAGGAGATCCTCCTCGACGTGCCGCGCTTCGACTTCGGCTGGCAGCACCGCTACGTCCTCGCCGAACCGATACTCGTGAAGGCGGGCAGCCGACTGCGATGCAGCGCCGTCTACGACAACTCGGCGGACAACCCCGCGAACCCGGACCCAGACGCCGAGGTGCGTACCGGGATGCAGAGTTGGGAGGAGATGTTCAACGGCTACTTCGACGTGTGCCTCGCCGACGAGGATTTGACGAGCGGCCCGACCTGGGCCGAGCGCGTGGCCCGATATCGGGGCGCGATGGTGTTGGGCGGGGTTGCGTGTGGGTTGTTCCTGGGGCGGCGGCGCATCGCGCGGAGGTTGGGCAAGGCGAACTAGCCAGCGTGTATTACCTCGGCCCGGAAGAAAATCACTCCGATGCCCTGGTCCGACCTAACCCCCTAACTCCCTTCCCTAAAGGGAAGGGGGGACCAGAGGCGAATCAGAGACGTGACTATCTCGGTCTGGCTCCCCCTCCCCTTTAGGGGAGGGGGCTGGGGGGTGGGGTCGGACCAGCGACCCTGAGTGATCTTCTTCCGGGCCGACGTGCATCGTCGCGGAAATGCGGGTCGCGCGGGTCCGGTCGTCCATTTCTTTTTTGCCAACTCTGAGACGTATGCTATGGTTTTCTCGCCGGGACTGAATCTCACCCGAAATGAACCGTGACCCCGCGAGGGAGCATCGATGCGCGTCCCCTTTCTCGATCTCCAGGCTCAGAATCGATCGATCTGGCCCGAACTCCAGTCGGCCCTCGAGCCGGTCATGGCGGAGTCCCAGTTCATCCTCGGGCCGGCCGTCGAGCGCTTCGAGTCGCACTTCGCCTCGTACATCGGGGTCCGCCACTGCGTCGGCCTCAACAACGGCACGTCGGCCCTGCACATGGCGTTGCTCGCCTGCGGCGTCGGGCCGGGAGACGAGGTCATCACCACGCCCGCGACGTGGATCAGTACCTCGTGGGCGATCAGCTATGTCGGGGCCAAGCCGGTCTTCGTCGATATCGACCCGCACACCTACAACCTCGACCCCGATCAGGTCGAGCAAGCGTTGACGCCCCGCACGCGCGCCCTGTTGCCGGTCCACCTCTATGGGCAGTCGGCGGACCTCGCTCGGCTCAGCGCCCTGGCCGATCGTCACGGATTGGCACTCATCGAGGACGCGGCCCAGGCGCACGGGGCGCGGTTCGACGGTCGGCGCGTCGGCTCCTTCGGTCGAGCGGGCTGTTTCAGTTTCTACCCCGGCAAGAACCTCGGTGCGTTCGGCGAAGGCGGTTGCGTCGTCACCAATGACGACGGGGTCGCCGCCCACATCCGCCGCCTGCGGGACCACGCTCAGCAGGGGCGTCATCACCACGTCGAGATCGGATTCAACACCCGCATGGAGGGAATCCAGGGAGCAGTCCTCGACGCCAAGTTGCCCCACCTCGACGACTGGAACGCCGCTCGCGCCCGCCACGCGCGGAGATACAGCAAGCGCCTGGCCGGTGTCCCTGGGCTGACTCTACCCGCGTGCCCACACGCCGAAGGCCACGCCTGGCACCTCTTCGTCGTCCTCGTCCACGGCCTGGACCGCGAAGAGCTGCGTCTCGCCCTCGCCGACCGGGGGGTGATGGCGGGGGTCCACTACCCGACGCCCGTCCCCTTCCAACCGGCCTACGCCCACCTCGACTATCATCCGGGAGACTTCCCCGTCTCCGAGGAGTTGATGAGCAAGTGCCTGTCCCTGCCGCTCTACCCCGAAATGACCGAAGCCCAGGTGGACTATGTGGCCGACACGTTGGGGGAACTGCTCTCCCGTCACGAAGCCTTGTCGTCCCTCACGGCGGGGGTGATGTCATGATTCCATCCCTCGAGCTATCCGTCGTCATGCCGGTCCACAACGAGGAGGCGGTCCTGGCCGAGGTGCTGACCGAGGCGCTGGCCACGCTGGCGCGCTGCGGACTGTCGCACGAACTCGTCCTCGTCGATGACGCCAGCACGGACACTAGCCCGGCGATCCTCGCCGAGTTCCAGGCCCGATACCCGGAGACGGTGCGCGTCTTGCGCAACGCCACGAACGCCGGGATCATCGCCACCTGCGATCGCCTCTACGCCTCCGC
>JANXSH010000767.1 GCA_025356615.1 Planctomycetia bacterium
ATAGGGGTGACGCCGGTGAAGCGCCGGTGGGCCTCGCTCCGCTCGACCCACCCTACGCGCAGAGGAGTATCACCATGAGCGACGCGCGCCAACCGGAGAAGGGCAGGGCACTATTCCTGCCCTTGATGCTTGGGAGCATCATCGTCATCTTTTCGCTGCTCTTCCTCACCCTCATCACGGGGGGATTCTTCCTCTACCTCCTCCTGGTGGTCGGCGCGATCTTCCCCTTCGGGCTGATGCACTATCTCCTCTGGGGCCGATCCTTCGAGTCGCAAACCGAGGGCGACCGGGAGGAGGCGCAAGTCCTCGACCGCGCGCGGGAGGAGATCCAGCACCGGACGTGGACGCCACGGAACTGAGATACGCTCACTTCGACAGGAATTTGACGAACGCTTCGCGTTCCGCCGGAGTCTGGATCAGGTTGCCGTCATAGGCCCGAACGATGCGGAAGTCGTCTCCTACGGGCTGGAGGAGGGCGTAGTGCGGTAGGGCGTTCGTCTTGAACCGCGTATTACGCATTTCGAGACTGGCGACTTCCGCAGGTTCCTGCTCGATGCCCGCAGGTGTCTTGTCCGTGTAGAGCTTGAGCAAGACGTGTTTGTTCAGCCCGGCTTGGATCTCCGGTCGTGGGAAGGCGAAACGCTCGTTCAGCTTGCAGTTCGTGCAGAGAGTGCCGGTGAAGTCGAGGAAGACGAGCTTGTTCTCCTTCTTCGCCTGCTCCAGCGCGACCGCGAGCTTGGTATTCCACTTGCCGGGGCCTTCGGGATCGGGCAAGAGGAACGAGTCGATCCATCCGAACACGATGCCACGCGGCTGCATCGTCTGGCCGCTCGCGGTCTTGAACAGTCCGGGGGTCATGTAGAGCGCCAGCGTGAGGAAGACGAGGCTGAAGAGCAGGCGCGGGACGCCCACCGTCTCGGGTGCCTCGTGGTCGTGGGGCAAGCGGTAGACGCCGAGGAGGTAGAGGCCGCAGGCGACGCACAGCGCGACGTAGATGCCGAGGCTCAGGTCGTAGCTGAGGTAGTCCGCCGCTCCGGTGTAAGCGAGCTCTCCGGCGCGGATGAACTTGATGACGGCGGCGAGTTCGAGGAAGCCCATGACTACCTTGACGGAGTTCATCCAAGACCCGGCTCGGGGCATCTTCTTGAGGAGTTGGGGGAACATCGCCAGGAGGAAGAACGGCGAGGCGAAAGCGACCGCGAAGGCCACGACCGAGGCGACGAGTTGTAGCTGCCCCGACGAGCCACTCGCGTTGACGGAGATGAAGCCGCCGTAGATCGGCCCGACGCAAGAGAAACTCACGATGCTGAACGTCATCGCCATGAAGAAGACGCCGAGCAAGCCGCCCCTGCCCTCACCGGCCGACGTGGCGTCCTGCAACCAAGAGGGCAGCGTCACATCGTACCATCCGAGTAGACTGAGGCCGAAGAAGAGGAAGATCCCCCCGAGGGCGAAGTTCGTGATGGGGTGCGTGCTGATCTGGGTCAGGACGCTGAGCAGAGATAGCCCCCCGATGGTCAGGAGGAGAACGATCGTGAGGCTGTAGACGAGTGCCATGAGCAAGGCGCTGCCCTGCTTCGACTCGGACTGCTTGAGGAAGTAGCTCACGGTGATAGGGATCATCGGAAAGACGCACGGCGTCAGCAAGGACACGAAACCGCCGCCGATGGCGATCAGGATCGCCTGGAGCAAGCCCGAGGCAGGTTTACTTCCGCTGGAGGTGTTGTCGCCCGTCTCAGTCGATGGAGAAGGCGTCGAACTCTTCAGGTCCGGCGGCACCGGAATTACGATCGGGGCGATCGCTTTGATCCGGGGAGTGATATCGATCGTAGGCGTTAGTGGCTCTTCGGGGCCGATCGGAATCGACACTTTCACGGTGTGGATTTCATCGACGCAACTGTTCTTGCACACCTTCGCCTTGATCTGGAAGGTGATTTCTTGTGTCGAACCGACGGGCGCGTCTGGCTTGACGAAGAACTCGAACGTCCAGGTGAAAGGCTTCTTGTGTTCGAGCATCCAGTCCAGTTTGCCGCCCGCATTGTCCCACTCCGCATTGTCACTCTCCAGGACCGGATAGAGTGGGACGAGCATCGGGCCGGATTTGATCTCCACCTTGGCCAGTTGGCCCGCGTCCTGATCCGGCGCTCGCCGGGTCAGGGGATAAGTGTAGAAGCCATCGGTCGTCGTCCCGGTCAAAACGACCTGGAACGTCTCGCCCCGACGGGCCTTGCCCGCCTTCGCCTGGTTCATCCCCGCGAACGGGTCGCTCGAGCTGAACGAGGTCGTGAAGCGAAGGTGCTTCTTGTCCTTCCCGGCTCCGCCGAAAGGCTCGTCGCCGAACTGCGCCCCCCCGCTTCGCGCGCCGACGAGGATCACGCCGGCGATGCCGCAGGCCAGGAAGAGTCGGGTTGACCAGGTCTGCATCTTCGCTCCTTCGTCGCTAGTTTTCAGTTTTCAGTTTTCAGTCAAGTCTGTAGTCGAGACGAGGGCTCTCCCGCATCGAATTCGCTGAAAACTGAAAACTGAAAACTATTCTCTCTTATCGTCCCGCCACCCTGGGGCTAATCACCCCCTGGAGCTTCAGCGTCGAGACGGCCTTCGTTTTCAGATCGACGATGCGGATCCGGTGGGCGTTCGTGTCCGCGACGTAGAGCTTGCCGCCGCCGAAGCTGAGGCCGCCCGGCTCGCTGAACAACGGCGTGGCGAGCCAGCCGTCCTTTTCGCCGCCCAACAAGGTCTTGCAAGCCCGCGTGGTGGGGTCGAGGACTTTGATCTTGCTGTTGTAGGTGTCGGCGACGTAGAGTTTGCCGTCGTGATAGGTTACGCCGAGGGCGTGTTGGAGGCGGACGCGGTCGCCGATGCCGTCGGCATCGCCGAACACGAATAGTCCCTCGCCGACCAGCGTTCGGACCTGGCCACGGCCCGTCATCGGCACCGAGCGAATGCTACTCGTCTCGCTGTCCGCGATCCAGAGCGTCTTGCCGTCGCTCGCCAGGCCGCTGGGCTGGGCGAATTGCGACCGCGAGAGTTGCCCGTCGCGGATGTTTTCGCCGCCGTCGCCGGCGTAGGTCGCGATGCGATTCTTCGCGACATCCATGATCCAGATCTGGTGGTGCCCCGCCATCGCGATGAACAGGCGGTTGCCGTCGAGGAGGAGATCCCACGGGCTGTTCAGGCCGACCTTGAGCGGGGATCCGTCCACTTCGCGGTCCCGGCCCTGCTCTCCGGTTCCGGCGACGGTCGTGACGGTCCGCTTCACCAGGTCGATGGCGCGGATCAGGTGGTTCTTGCGGTCGGCGACGTAGAGGATGTCGCCCTTGAGGGCCATCCCCTGCGGGTCGTTGAATTGGGCCTTGTCGAAGGCCCCGTTCTTGGTGCCCGAATCGCCGTTGCCGGCGATGGCGATCTTCTTGCCGTCGAGATCCGTAATAACGATACGGTGGTGCGTGCTGTCGGCGATGAACAGGCGCTTGCCCGCCTCGTCGGCGAGCACCTTGCCGGGGAAGAACAGGGGGCTGGTGCCCTCGCCGTCCTGATGCTTCCCGAACTTGAGGGGCTTGGCGTCGAGTGTCTTCTTGGCCTTGTGGGTCTTGATGAGTTGGGTGATTTCCCTGTCGAGTTCGTCGTAGAGTCCCTCGCCGGACTCGGTCCAGACGATGTTCCCTTCGGGGTCGATGAGCATCAGGGTCGGCCAGGAGCTGGCACCGAATGCCTTCCAGATGCTCATCTCCGCGTCGTTGACGACCGGATGGGCGATCTCATAGCGGAGAACGGCCTTGCGAATGGCGTCGGTGTTCTTCTCGTTCTCGAATTTGGCGCTGTGGACGCCGATGACCACGAGTTCGTTGGGGTACTTCTTCTCGAGTTTCGCGAGGTCGGGCATGACGTGGATGCAGTTGATGCAGCAGAAAGTCCAGAAGTCGATTAGCACGATCTTGCCACGCAGATCCTTCATGCGGATCGGCGCTGCCGTGTTGAGCCAGGCGACTCCGCCGGTCAACTCCGGGGCGGCGGCCTTTTGCCTGAGCGTTCTGCGGGCCAGCGTGTCGGGCCGGGGAGTTCGGCCAAGGTTCGGCCCGACGAGGACCAGTAGGGCGACCACGCCCGCAAGCCCTATGAGCGCCAAACGCCCGTGCCTGCCGACCGATTGGGAAGCGTATCCCGGCTCTGCCATCGCGTCTCCTTCGCCTGCGGGAGTGACGTGCGGGAGGTCATGCCCCTCTGGCACTTCCCGCCGCCCGTCCGATACCTTCGATGCTGCGAGAGTATTGTACGTTACATCGCTATCATTCTTCCAGGGGAGACGGAATCGTGTAGCCGCGACGCGGGGCGGAGCTTGCTGACCTCGCGCTCCGCCCTGCGTCGCGGCTACACGGTGTCG
>JANXSH010000782.1 GCA_025356615.1 Planctomycetia bacterium
CGATCCCGGAGGGCAGCCGGACCTCGACGGGCAGGCACATCAACCAGGTGCTCCAGTTCAAGCAGGAGGAACACATCACGAGCATCATCCCGGTGCGCTACCTCGACGCGGCGCGCAGCGACGCCGACGGGCTGCACCTGATGATGGCGACGCGCAACGGCATCGTCAAGAAGACGGCCCTGTCGGACTACTGCCGGCCCAAGTCCGGCGGCATCATCGGCATCAGCCTCGAGGAGGGCGACACCCTCATCGGCGTCTCGCTCGTCCGTCCCGGCGACGAGGTCATGCTCTGCACGAAGACCGGCATGTCCATCCGCTTCGACCAACACGACGCCCGCCCGATGGGCCGCAACACGCGCGGCGTCAAGGGCATCAGACTCCTCAAGGAGGACGAGGTCGTCGGCATGGTCGTCGCCGACCCGGACGGCTTCCTCCTGACCGTGTGCGCCAACGGCTACGGCAAGCGCACGCCCTTCGGCCCGAACACCGCCTTGCTCACCGAGGAGGTCAACGGGGAGGCGACCGAGGCGACTGAGGAGATCGAGGCCGAGGAGGAGGTCGAGGAGCCGACTCCCGAGGCCGTAGCCGAAGAGGGCGAGGCGGAGGGCGAAGGCGACACGCGAAAGTCGAGCATGTCCTACCGCAAGCAGCGGCGCGGCGGCAAGGGGGTCCGCGACGTGCGGACCAGCGACCGCAACGGCCCGGTCGTCACGGTGACGGCGGTCCGCGACACCGACGACGTGATGCTCATCACGACCGGCGGCATGGTCAACCGCACCCGCGCCGGCGAGATCCGCGTCGTCGGCCGCAACACGCAAGGCGTCCGCCTGATGAACCTGCACGAGGGCGACAAGCTCGTCTCCCTGGCCCGCGTCGGTGCCGAGGCTCAGATCGAGGCCGAGGAGGGGGTCGAGGAGTGAGAGGCTGAGAAAAATTGGGGAGGTAGGTCCGGTTTCCAACCGGACAAGTTGCAAATGTCCCGTTGGAAACCGGACTTACGTCGATTCGTTCACGACAGGCACCCATGACGTGACGACGGGGAGGCGTCGCTACGGGTTGATCTGTCGCAGAGAGTTGGGGGCGGGTAGACTACAGGAGTGAATAGGAGACGAAGGGGGGGACCGCTCATGTCGGCCGGTCCATCGCGAATAGACCTGGAGGAGTACCTCGACGCCCAGGCCGAGAAGTACCTGCGGAGCCTGCCCCCGGAGCATTTCAAGGAAGCCACGGCCCAGGCGACCCAGCGCAAGATCACCGTGTGCAGCCTGGAGTTGGTCCACGGACGCCGGCCCGACATCCAGACGTTCAACGAACTGCTCGTGATGTACCCCTTCGGCGTCCGCCAGGGCACGAAGAAAGTCGTCCCGGACAACATGGTCGTCGTCCACCCCGACCCCGTCGAGGCCGCGGGCCACTTCAGCCTCCAGGTCCAACCCGCAAAGCCCTTCTGGGTGCTGGAGTACGTCAGCAAGGGCAGCGAGCGGAAGGACTATGTGAGGAACATGAGGAAGTACGAGAGGCACCTGAGGGTGCCGTACTACCTCATCTTTTACCCCGACAACCAGGAGTTGACGCTCTTCCGGCATACGGGGACGCGCTACGACTCGGTGCCGCCCGACGAGGACGGCCTGCACGCGATCCCGGAGTTGGAGATGGCCGTGAGTCTGGTGGAGGGCTGGGCACGATTCTGGTTCCGGGGCGAGATGTTGCCGCTACCCGCCGACCTCCAACGCGATTTGGACGAGACTCGGCGTCAACTCGCGCAATCACGGCGAGAGACGAGGAGAGAGAAACGCAGGGCCGACGAGGCTGAGAGGCAACTCGCCGAGGAGCAGCAATCGCGATTGCGCATGGAGGGAGAAATAGCCCGGATGAGGGCCGACTTGGAGGCGATCCGCCGAGCGGGCGAGGCGGGGTAGCCTACCATGCCGGATCTCCGCGTCGATCATGTCCCCCGCCGCCTGGCGGTTGCCAGGCAGCGGAGGCCGGAGTACATTGAAGCCTACCCGTTATTCCTGTCTAGGGGCTGCTGTGATCACACGCGAAGACCTTCTGTTCGGGCTACTGGCCGTCCAGACCGGTCTGATCGACGCCATCGCCTTTCTTGATGTCTGGAGTTCCCTCGCCGAGGGTGGCCCGGCGCTGCCGGACCTGCTGGTCCGGGAAGGCTTGATCCTATCGGAGGATCGCGAGCATCTGGCGTACTTGGTGCGCCGAAGGACGCCGGTCGAGAACATAACCCCGCTGACCGGAGCCACGACCGCCAGGGTCGCGGACACCGGCCGCTACCATTACCTCGACCGCTGCGGCACGGGCGGGATGGGTGATGTCTGGCGGGCTCGCGACACGCGACTGGATCGCGACGTGGCTATCAAGGAACTGAAACGCGGCCTGGCCCACGACGAGGTCATTCGATTCCGCTTCCTGCACGAGGCCCGCATCACCTCCCAACTCGACCACCCAGGTATCGTCCCCGTCTACGACCTGCTCCCCGACGATGACGGCCGCCCCCGTTACGCCATGCGGCTGCTGCGTGGCCGGACGCTAAGTGAGGCCATCTGCGGGATGCACCAGCGCCGCGAGGCGGGAGAGGACGCCTCGCTGGAGCGGGCGGAACTGCTCCAGGCGTTCGTCGCGGTCTGCAACACGGTCGGCTATGCGCACTCGCGCGGGTGCTGCACCGCGACCTCAAGCCGGCCAACATCCAACTCGGCGACTTCGGAGAGGTGGTCGTCCTCGACTGGGGGCTGGCCGGCACTGTCCGCGACGCGGAACCCCCGACCGATGAATCCTGCCTTCGTGCGACATTGCCCGGCCACGTCTTCGGCACGCCGGAGTATATGTCCCCCGAGCAGGCCTCCGGGGACATCGCCCGCATCGACCAGCGCAGCGACATCTACGGACTCGGGGCGATCCTGTATCAGTTGCTCACCGGCTCGCCGCCGTTCTGCGGCGCGTCTCTGAGCGAGACACTGGCCTTGGTGCGCGAGTGCGAGCCGGTGCCCGTCCGCGAACTCTACCCCGAGGTGCCTGCGGGGCTGGAGGCGATCTGCCACAAGGCGCTAAGTAAGCAGCCGGAAGACCGCTTCGCCGAGGCGACCGGACTGGCGGCGGCGGTCCTGCAATGGCAGGAGAGCGAGCGCCAGGCGGCGGAGGAGGCGCTGCGCGCCAGTGAGGAGAAGTACCGCACCCTGATCGAGGCGATCCCCCAGGTGGCCTGGATCGCCCGGCGCGATGGTGGCCTGGAGTATGTGAACCACAAGGCGAGGTCTGGGACCGGGGAAGTGCAGTTCCGAGAACGGTTCCTGGGGCTGGGCTGGATGGATTTCATTCACCCCGAAGACCTCCCGAGCCTCATCTGCGCCCAAAAGCAGGCACACGACACCGGCAGCGTCTACGAATGCGAATACCGCGAGAGGCATCCGGACGGGACATCCCGATGGAAGCTCGCCCGCGCCGTCCCGGTGCGTGACCCCGGAGGCCGCATCGAGAAGTGGTTCGGCACGACTACGGACGTTCACGATCTCAAGGAGGCGAGCCGCCAGCGCGACGAGGCGCTGAAAATGGTGCGGGCCAACGAGGAACGTTACCGACTGCTGACCGAGATGATCCCACACAGCGTGTGGACAGCCACCCCGGAAGGGATCCCGGATTACATGAACCGGCACGCCCTCGACCTCGTGGGCTTAGGACTGGAGGACATCGGACGCGATGGCTGGCAACAGGCGGTGCATCCCGACGACCTGCCGGGCTTCCTGGCCCGCTGGCAGCACTCCCTGGCCACCGGCGAGCTTTTCGAGACAGAGTGCCGGATACGCAACTCCGCTGGCGAGTATCGCTGGTATTTTTCCCAGGCGGTGGCCATCCGGGACGACCAGGGTCGCATCACGCAGTGGTTCGGGACGAACACGGGCATCGAGACCATCATGCGGGCAGAAAAGTAACGCGACGAGGCGCTCATCCACCTGCGGCACGGGCGGCAGAGAATCGGGCCATCCTCGACCTGAACCCGCTCATCGTCTGGATGTCAGAAGCCGACAGCGGCAACTCGTTCCTCAACTGCGGGTACGAGTACACTGGACTGTCGGGCGAGGAGAGTGCCGGCGGCACCTTGTGGGTGTAGGCACTTCACACGGACGACCGACAGCGGGCGGCGGAGGCCTGGTCGGAGTGCGTGGCCAGCAGCAAGGTGTTCGAGATCGAGTATCGGGTGCGCGGCGCGGACGGGAGTTATCGCTGGTTCCTCGGACGCAGCGTGCCGCTTCGCGACGAGGCGGATCGTGCATTGGTTTGGCACCTGCCGCGCTGGCCGGTGAGGCAGCATACCACGGCGAACCACGCCATGGAGGAGGCTCGCTGTCGTGCTACCGGCGCGGCACCAGGAAGTACGCTGCGGTGGCGCTGGCGAAAGCGATGCCCAACAGCAGCGCCCAGGTGCCCCAGGCGATTCCTCCGCCCCCCTCCTCGTCGTCGCGCTCGAGGGAAATGTGCGGGACGCCCTGGGGGGTCTTGCGGAGGTCGCGGCCCGAAGTTCCCGTCGCCACGGCCCCCAGTTCCCTCGGCGAGGCGCGGGGGAGGTCGGGAACTTCGCTGTTGGGAAGCGCCGCGCCGGGGACGGGCAGCGGGGCGGCGGTCACGAGCAGATCCCGGAACTCAGGGAAGTCGCGCAGCGGGTCGAATTGCCCCCCCTTGGTTCGGCTACAGCGGATGTTGGCCGCGTCGCCCAGGAGACCGTCGCGGAGCGAGCGGCGGATGGCTACGGTGCTGCCCTTGACCGTGTGTGTCGCGCCCTCGTCGTCTTTGTACACGAGATACCAGAGTTCGTTCGTGGCGGCAGGCGTGCCGGTGACGGGCGGGACGCGCCGCGTGCTGTGGCCGGTCAGATCTTCGATAAACTCGCGGCACGAGTTGGGGCGCTGGTCGGCGTCGGCGCTCATCGCGCGAAGAATCGCCCAATTCACCCGCTCGGAAAGGCCCGGCACGCAGTCGCGCGGCGGGCGAAGGTCGTTCTGAATCTTCTTCATCCAGGCGTCGAGCGGACCGGACGATTTGAATGGCAACTCCCCCGTCACCATCTGGTAGAGCGTTGCCCCGAGGCTGTAGATGTCGCAGCGGATATCGACGTTTTTGGCGTTGCGGAACTGCTCGGGGGCCATGAAGTGCGGCGTCCCCAGGCCACGGCCCGTCTTGGTCAGGTTCAGGTCGGTCTCGGCCTCCTTGACCAAGCCGAGGTCCGCAAGCTTCGCGGTGCCGTCCGTGCCGACGAGGATATTGTCCGGCTTCACATCCCGGTGGATCAGCCCGATCTTGTGGGCGCGGTGGAGACCCTGGGCGACTTGGGCGATCACTTTGATCGCCTCGGCCTCGGGCATCGCGCCCTTGCGTCCGATCTGCCGCCCGAGCGATTCGCCCTCGACGAATTCCATGACGAGATACGGCAAACTCGACGAGTCGTCGAAATCCAGCGCGCGGACGATGTTCGGGTGGTCGAGCTTCTTCGCCGCCTTGAACTCCTGCTCGAACCGCTTGAGCAGGATAGGGTTCGCGGCCATGTGCGGCGGCATGATCTTGACGGCGACGATCCGGCCGTCTCGACGGTCGCGCCCGCGGTAGATCGTGCCCATGCCTCCCTCCGCGATCTTCTGGAGCAGGTCGTAATGTCCGACGGATTGCATCGGGCTCTTCGTAGTCTCCGCTCCCATCGACGGGGCCTCCAGTGCGTCTCGTCGGTAAATCGGCTCGTGTCTACTGTCCGTCCTATAGAGCAATTCTAACTCCGAACCATCGGGGAGGTAGAGTAATTCTTCGGAATCCTCCCCGACAGCGAATCTCGCCGGAGCTATCGATCCTGCCGGATGGGTCGATCCCGCCGGCACCGGAGGGCGGTGCTTTCCGCACAGGCGATTCCTTGCGCCCCATCGACCAGGAA
>JANXSH010000821.1 GCA_025356615.1 Planctomycetia bacterium
GCGCACGCCGGTGATCCTCGAAACTACTGTTACGCTCCCGGCTCGCCCATTCCGATTGCTTCCTATGCTCTCACTGCTCCCGAGGGTCATCCTGTCCTCGTTTGTTCCTGAATTGCGGACTCGTGACGATCACCTCGACCAAGCCGCCGAACGCATGACCATCTGCCACCAGTTTCGCCTTCATCGCCTCGATCACTTTCTTGTCCGAAAGCCGGACGCCTCGTCCCAGGGCGAAGGTGAAGAGCTTCTTGCATAGATTATCGATGAAATCGTCCTGCCGCTTGTCACGCAGGTACTCGCGCAGTCCGTCTAGCCCCTTGCGGTCCTTGCCGTCGGGAAAGGTGCCCTCGGTCTGGACAGGATGGCCGCCGAGATCAAGAGCGCGCCGCTCGCCGACCGGGCCGAACCCCTCGAAGGCCAGACCGACGGAATCGAATCGGCGATGGCATCCGGCGCAAGACTTGTCCTCCCGGTGGCGTGCGAGGAGTTGCGGCAGAGTGAGCGAACCCAGTTTCGCCTCGTCCTGGGGCAACTCGGCGACCGTCGGAGGGGGCGGCGGGATGTGTTCGCCCAATAGTCGCCGGACGACCCAGTATCCCCTCTTCACGGGACTGGTGCGCAGGCCGGGCGCGTTGCGCGTGAGGAAGACTGCCATCGGCAACATGCCGCCCCGACCGAAGCGATTCGCGTCGGTGACGTGGACCCATGCGTCCGATCCCTTCGGCGGTTCCGGCATGCCGTAGTGCTTCGCGAGGGGTCGATTCACGAACGTGTCGGTCCCGTGGAGCAGGTCGAGGACCGAACGATTCCGCTTCGCGATGTCCACGAAGTAGCGAACGGGTTCCTCGAACATGGCCTGGCGTAGCTCGTTGGTGAACGCCGGGAATCGCTGGCGGTCCACGCTGTTGTGCTCCTCGAAACGGCGAAAATCCAGCCAGTTCCCCCCGAACTCCGTCGCCAGCCCTCGCACGCGCGGGTCGAGGAGCATGCGCCGCGCCTGGGCCGTCAGGACCTTCGGATCGCTGAGGTCGCCGGCGGCGGCGTGGGACAATAGTTCGGCATCGGGCATGCTCGACCAGAGGAAGTAACTCAGCCGGTTCGCCAGCGCGTATTCCGAGACCGCGCCGGCCGTCGGGCCGGTCGGAGCGAGATCGACACGGTACGAGAAGTGAGGCGATAGGAGGATAGAGGCGACCACATCGCGCAACGCTTCTTCGTGGCCCAGGTCGTTCTTTCGTAGGTCTCGGTAGAACGTCAGCAACCCCTGGCGGTCGGTGGCGGAGAGCGGTCGGCGGTAGGCCTTCTCCGCGAATCGCACGAGCGCCTCGAGGTGGCTCGGCTCCGCGTCGAGTCGTCCGCGCTCAACCCGGCGAATGTCCGCCGACAGGTTGGTAAAATAGGTCTCGATCGCCTCGACCGCATCGCCCTCGGCACCCTGTTTCTTAGCCTTCTCGAGGTACGCCTTGGCGAGCCGACTCATCTTCTCCTCGGAGGTGGAGTCCTTGTCCTCGGAGCGGGCGAAATCGAATTCCGCCTCGCGCATGAAGCGCGGCGGCTCGGCCCGCTCGAAGAAGATGAAGTCCTTGTACTGCCGCATCGGCACCATCGTAATGAAATTCAGTTCATCCCACAAGGCGTCGATCTCGCGGCGCTGGCCGTCGTCGAGAACGAGTTCATAGAGGGGTTCGTCGTCCCGAAAATACCCTTGCATCAGGTGGAACCCAGCCGTCAGTGGTCGGCTCTGATTGGCGACGACGAAGGTGTCGGGGAACACCTCGCAGAAGCGCTCGAGCGTCGCTCGCTGGCGTTTCTCCGATGCGGCATCGATCAGGAACAGCTTCGCCAGGGGAGCGTCGGCTCTCACCTGATCCGCCAACTTCCGCCAGTCCGATGCGGCATCCCCGGTATAACGAAGATGCAGACTCGCTCTCTGGCGGTTGCTCCAGAGGATAAATGTTTGACTCCCGTTGGAGATCCCGTTGACCTGCACTTTGCCGACCTTCGTCTCGAGTTGTCGGCGTAGTCGCAGGACGACATCGCGCATCCGCTCGCAGGGGGGCCGGGTTGGCGCTCCGTCGAGTAGATCACGCCACAGCTTCTGGACGACGGCCAGCGGACCTACTTCCAACTCAGGGCCGGTCAGGATCGACCAGATCGTGGTCAGGTATCGGACGCTCAGACCCGCCTCGGTCGCGAATCGGCTCAACGGCGCGTCGGGCCGGGATCGCTGGCGATAGTTCCACGCGGCCAGGAAGTAGTCGGCGAGATCGACCTTGTGGTGCTGGTAGAAATCGACGATGCGCTGGACGCAATACTTGTCGCGGTCGGTCTCCGTCACCACGGGATGCGGCGCGAATACGAAGCCTTCCGGCTTCAGGACGAGGTGGCCCGCGACGAGGCGCGCCGCCTCGAGGTACTTCTGGACCCGAGCGGGAGACATCGCCAGTGATTCGCCCGAATTGTCGAAGCCCGCCTCATTGGCCGGATCGACGGGAAACTCGCGCGTGGGCCGGATATCGACCCCGGTCAGGTCGCGGATGGTGTAGTCGTATTCGGCGTTACTCAGTCGCCGGGCCAGGACCGTTCCGGGGTCTCCGGCGGAGCGTTCCGCTTCCCGGTCCCGGAAGTCGCGAATCCACGCGACGACGGCCCCTCGTTCCTCGGCGTTCGGCTGCGAGGAGGCATCCTCCGGCGGCATTTCCTGCGACTCGAGGCGAGAGAGCACCAGCTCCCACAGGCGAGCGTTGTCCGCGACCGCCTTCGTGGTCGCATCGTTTCGGAGGTCGAGGGCCGCCTCCTGCTTCTTCTCCCCATGACAGGAGAAACAATAGCGCTGGAGAAAGGGTTTGACGTCGGTCGAAAATCGACCATCGAGCGGATCGGCAGGCGGCACGGAGCTGCTGGCGATGGGGAGGGCATCGTCCTCGTTCGCGCTCTCTTTGGAAGGAACGGGTCGCAGGGAGTACCAAGCCCCGAGACTGCCGAGACAGACGACGAGAAGGACAATACCCGTCAAGGATTTCCCAGACATTGGATTTCTGGTCTCCTGAATCGGAGGGTGGGGTGACAAGAAGTAGGACCACGAGCCGAGCGGGGCTGGTCCGGCTCGGCTCGCCGGACCTACTCCTTGTCACCCCTTGTACCATCCCAAAATGTCAACCACAGCGTCACATAGGAGACACAGAGAGAAATGCCTTCTACTATTTGTCTTCTCTCTGTGTTCTCAGACTAGAGTTTTGCACTTCCTGCGTCTGCCCCAACAGGCGCAGGGGTGGCAAGACGAGGGCGAGTCCTGTCTGCCCGGCGTCGAGTTGGAGGGCGAAAACGGCCAGCTCGAGTGGCTGTGGCCATGTATTCCAGTAGCCAGTCCAGCTTCTTCTCGCGGTTTTCCGGCTCTGCCGCCAGCCAACCGCTCCACAGGTGCAGCCGGCAGCACGCCAGCA
>JANXSH010000824.1 GCA_025356615.1 Planctomycetia bacterium
CCGGAGGCATGTCTGAAGGCGTGAAGTCTCCCTCTGATCCGGTCTTGCTCCCCCTCCCTTTTAGGGGAGGGGGCTGGGGGGTGGGGTCGGCCTTACACCAACTTCACCTTTCCTTTGTGTGGATACCAATGCCCCGAAACGTACCATTTCCCCGCTACCTTCGAAGGAGCGGGGTTAGGGAGGAGGTAGGTCTCCCCTTCACCGCCGCAGCGAATACAGCAGCGCCGCCCGCGCCAGCCGTAGCGCGCTTGCCGGGTCGTGGCCCCGGCACTCCGAGGACGAGTGCTTCAGGGGCAGCGAATCCAGCGCGCACCCGATGTCGTATTTGCTGTAGATGACGATCCAGCGATTCTTGTATTTGACGCCTTCGAGGTCCGGGGTTGCCTGTTTCAGGTGCGGATCGATCTTGCCGTTCTCGCCGAACTCGCGTCGGCGTATCTGGCGAATCGCGGTGCCGTTGAGGTCGGCACCGTAGAGAGGATCGTCCAGCGGGATCTTCTCGAGTTTCAGTTTGTCGTCGGAGAATAGTTCGATCATGAAGGTGCGGAATGACGTGTCGAACACCGTCGAGCCGCAGCAGGCGTCCGCCAGCAAGGTTCCCCCTGAAAGCAAAGCGAAGTTGAGCGACTTCAGGTCTTCCTTCTTCGTCAGGAACTTGGTCCGACCGTGCATGTAGAGGAAGCGATAATCGATGACTTCCTCGTCGGAGGGATCGACCGGCTTGGTCTTGTAGACGACATCGAGTCCCGCTTTGCGCGCCTCGACCATCAGGTTGCGCATCGCTTTTTTGGCCGGCTGCCAGTCGCCTTCGTGGCGGAGCTGGCCCACCTGGAGGTAGCCGCGTTTCGCCTTCTCCTTGGGAGCGTCGCGCGTGATTTCGACGCGGTTGCCGCGCGGGCGAGGAGGCTCGAGGCCGGTGGCGTAGGCGATGATGTTCGCGCCCATCTCGAACGCCTTCTGGCCCCTGTCCTTGTCGGCGTTCAGGTTCGCCTCCCAGTACCCGGCGAGGGGCTTGGGGCTGTAGATCACCACGGTCTTGCAGCCCATCTTGATGCCCTCGAGCGGGAAGTCGCGCGGCGTCAGGCCGAACTTGCCCGAGGCGAGCCAAACCGGATGGTCCTTGTCCAGCGGCTCGAGCGTCGAGCCGGGGAAGATCTCCAGCATGAGGCGGCGGAAGTCCTTGTCGAACTCCTTACTGCCGCAACAGGCTTCGGCGAGGATGAACCCGCCGTTCGCGACGTACTCCTGGAGGATCTCGGCCTCCTTGTTGCGCGGGGCCGCGTCGTGGCCGTTGAAGAACACGATCGGCGATTGCAACAACTGCACCGCGAGGGCGCGGCGGTCCTCGACGTTGTTCGCCTCGACGGCGCGAACGTCGAACGACTGCCACGCCAGCGGTTCGCCCTTGAAGAGTTCCTTGCTCGTGAACTCGACGAGGTTTTTCATGTCGCTGCGCTTGTTGTTCCAGCCCGTCGAGTCCTTGCTCCCGTAGGCGAGCTTCGAGATCAGCACCGGCGTGCGTCCGCGCGAGAGGAACAACAGGGAAAAGCTCGTCGCCACGATCGGCATGCGGTCGAGGCTGCCGTCTGTTGCCCAGGAGCCGTCGCCCTTCTGCGAATCTACCAGGAAGCGACAGCCGACTTCGTACCAGTCGTGCCCTCCGAAGAAGCGCTGCCCGCTGAGTCGCCCCGCGCGTTCGATGCCGTAGAGGCAATAAAAGGGGTGCGTGAGTCGTTCGACCGCGTTGCCTTTCGTGATCTCGCGGGGAAAGCTGTCCCCGATCCAGGCGAGTGCCTTCTTGACCGGCTCGGCGGTGTCTTTGTACTTCCCGCAGTTCTTCGCGCTGCCGTCCTCTTTGAGGACCGCCTCGCCGCGCGCGAGGTCCATCCCGGTGATGAGCAGGTTGCACAGGCCCGCCGTCGTCATCGTCATCGTCGCGTTCTTCTCGGTCCGGCTGTAGCCCCACCCGCCTCCGATCTGCGACTTGATAAAGTAATCCTGAATCGCCTTCAACGTCTTGGCATCGACCACATATCCCGCCTGAATCGCCTCGTGGAGGGCGAGAAGCGAGTATTGCGAGTTCGAGTTGTCCGGCTTTCCGCCACCGCTATAGCTCCAGCCATCAGCCTGGCGATTGTCGATCAGCCACTTGACGTTGTTCTGGATGGTCTTGCGGTCCTGCGGATCTCGGGTCAGGCAGAAGACCATCGTCTGGAGGCTAATGACGTAATTCTGGTTCGACTTCAGTCCGCGCAGGTACTTCATGCCACTCTCGATGGCCGGGTCGTTCGGCTTGACGCCGGAGTTGAGCAGCGCGAGCAGCGCGAGGGCAGTCTGCCCGCCCTGATCTCTCGTGAGTTCGGCTGCCTTCTCCCAACTGCCGGTCGTCTTCACTTGCTGGCCGCGCAGGTAGGAAATGCCCTCGTCGATGGCCGTACGGACCTTCCCGACGAGCGCATCATCGCCCGCCGTCACCTTCTCCTCGACCTGCCGGAGGATCGGCAAGGGGCGCGACGCCAGGGGGGGAGTGACGAAGACGAACGCCCCGATGAAGGGGAACAAGCCCCCGAGCAGAACGACCCAGGGGAGAACGAAGCGGATCATGGCGTACCTCCGGGAGCGACCCAACCTCTCTCCATTGTCGCGCCGGGGGAGAGTCGCGCCAAGGGCGGAATGGGACACGGATCGGACGGATCAGATAATCCTCACCCCCCAGCCCCCTCTCCCGCAGGGAGAGGGGGAGCAAGACCGGATCACAGGGAGGCATGACGCCAAAAGACATGCCTCCGGCTCCCCCTCTCCTTGCAGGAGAGGGGGTTGGGGGGTGAGGTTTGCAACGATTAAACGCCAAACGCCGCCCGGAGTGATGGAACTCCGGACGGCGTCGGCGGCTGATCGATGGAGGAGGACTACTGCGGCAGGGCGTTCCTCTGACAACTGACAACTGACAACTCAAGGAGAGGACTACTGCGGCAGGGCGTCGTTCTCCTCGACGATGTTGTCCTGGACCCAGCGATCGACATCGCGGAGCATTTCGGTGTGGATGCGGTGCGTCGAGGGGTAGGTGTTGAGCTTGACGTTGAGGCCGGCGGAATAGAACAGGCGGTGGTCCTGCTTGGCCTGAGCGAGCGGGACGATGGCGTTGGCGAGGCCGTGCCCAATGAATACGCGGAGTTTGCGGACCTCGGGGAGCCGGAGGAGCGGCCCGCCGCGTCGCGGCATGCAGCCGTTGAGCGAGACGACTCCCGCGATCCGGTCGGGGTAGACCATGCCCATGCGGTAGGCGACAGCGGCCCCCTCGCGGAAGCCCGCGAGGTAGATGCGCTCCGAGTGGATGTGGTACGTCCGGCGGGTCTGCTCGATGGCGCGGAAGATGTAATCCTCGACCATCGGGTCGTCGCAGCCCTCGGGGCCCCAACTGTAGCTGACGCGACCGTCGGTCCGCGGGACGAGGACGTGCGGGCCGCGCGGGGCGATGCAGATGTAGTTGCGTCGGCTCAGTCGCGGGGCGAGCCGAAGGATCTGCTCCTCGCTCGAGGCGTGGCCGTGGACGAACACCAGGAGCGGGTAAGGGTAGTTGGGCTCGTAGCCGACGGGGAGGAAGGTCCGCAGGGGCCACGACTGGGCGGCGGAAACCTCGGTGGAGTAGTAGCCCTCGGGGGGGCGGCGGAGGCAGTGTGTGAGGTTGGTTGTCGCCATGGGGGACCCGTATCGGGTGTGCGGACGGCTCTCGGGAGAGATCCAGCGCCGCGAAATTCCAGGCCGGAAACGACGCGAACAACTCGTGTCGTCGGGCCAAGTCTACGTTTCATCGCGGGGGGTGTCAACGTAATCATGGATCGTACATGAGGAAAAGGGGGGCATTTTCCCCGGCGCGAGGCCGACTGCAACGGTTGGGTGATCTAAGAGGGAATAGGGAAGCGATTCGGGTTGATGTCGGGGTGCCGATCGCGGGGTCTGTCTCGTCCCAAACGCTGGCGAGGGAAGGATTTCGCTCGCCGCGCGTCGGGAGAATAGTCACCGCGAGCGATACCATTTACTTCTTGAGAATTCCTCGCCCCGCGAGATAATCGATGAGCTGCGCGGTGACTTCCTGCGGCGAGAGCGAGGTCACGTCGAGCGTGAGTTCCGCCGCCGTCGGGGCCTCATACGGGTCATCGATGCCGGTGAATCCCTTGAGTTGACCGGCGCGAGCCTTCTTGTACAGCCCCTTGGGGTCGCGCTGTTCGCAGGTCTCGATCGGCGTGGCCATGTGGATTTCGATGAACGGCAGGCCCGCATCCTCGTGGAGTTTCCGGCACGAGTTCCGGTCCTCGAGGTACGGACTGATGAAGCTGGTCATCGCGATCACGCCGCAATCCGCGAACAGCTTCGCCACCTCTCCAATGCGGCGGATGTTCTCCGCGCGGTCGGCTGCGGTGAAGCCGAGGCCCTTGTTGAGGCCCATGCGGATGTTGTCGCCGTCCAGCACATACGCGAGCCGCCCGAGCTGGACCAGGGCGTGTTCGAGCGTGAACGCGGTCGTACTCTTGCCGGACCCGGAGAGTCCGGTAAACCACAACGTCGCGCCCTGTTGGGAGAGCAGCGACTGTCGGGCGTCGCGCGTAACGTGTCCTTCGTGCCAGGTGATATTCGTCGCCTTATTCTCTGCCATCCTCGATGCGCTCCTGAAAAGTCTACGGGTCGAAAGGGTTATTCTATTGAATCGGCGCTGACAAGACCTCACAGCCCTGGAATCGTCGGGTACTCCGCCATCGTCAGCACCTCGCGCGGGACGCCGCGCTGGACGCGCAGTTTGCCCACGTCGTACATCGCGTTCATGATCGTCCCGATCAGGTGCTTGATGCGGACCGGCTCGGTGGCGGCATCGCCCGCGTTGCGCGTCGATTGGCCGACGACTCGGCCCATCTCGAGCCCGCCGCCCGCCAGGAGCAGCGGGGCAAGGTTGCCCCAGTGGTCGCGACCGCCGCCCTTATTGATGCGCGGCGTGCGGCCCATCTCGCCGCAGACGACGAGGAGGATCTTCTTCGAGAGGCCGCGCGCCTCGACATCGTCGAGGAACGCCGAGACCGCGTGATCGAGCGGCACCCCCATGTAGCGCATGCCCTCGGCCATCGGGGCGTTGTTCCCGTCCGCGTGCATGTCCCAGACGAAATTCGTGGTCACGGTCACGAAGCCCGCGCCGCGCTCGCAGAGTCGGCGGGCGAGGAGCATGAGTCTTCCGAGGGATTTCGCGTTATCGACGTAGTGTTTGTAGTTGGCCCACTTCTTGTCGATGTTCTCGGGCCGGACGAGCGGCGCGGTGTCGTAGCGGTCGATGGTGCGGCCGTTCTCCTTCGCGAGGTCGAAGGCGTCGCCCGCGCCCTTGAGTAGCACCTGGAACGCCTTCGCGCGGGACGCATCCATCGCGTCGGCGTTCGCGTCGAAGCCCGCCTTCAACTGGTCGAAACTCTGGAGCAAATGGCGACGGTCGCCGAGCCGATCGCGGGAGAGGCGAAGCTCCATGTCGCGCTGGAGGTTGCCGCCCGCGCCGGGCATGAACGGCGCGCACGACGGGCCGAAGATGCCGGTCGCCTCGAACTTGCCGAAGCCGTCCTGTTTCGGCCCCGCCTTCGGTTCGACGGCGCGGGGGAACAGCGCGACGTTGGTCGGCAGGCCGGTGAGGTCGTCGTTCGGGCCGCGAATGTGGGAGCAGATCGCTCCGAGATTCGACTGGAAGCTGTCCCGGCCCACGATCGGCTTGATGTCGTGGTTGCCGTCCCCGGAGACGAACGACCGCACGACGCCGAGTCGGTCGGCGAGTCGGGCGAGGCGCGGGAATGACCCGCCGAACGTCACGCCCGGAAGGCACGTCTTGACCTCACCCGTGGCGCTGCGGATCCCTTCGGGGGCGGTCATCTTCGGGTCGAAGGTCTCGATCTGACTCGGCCCCCCGTGCAGGAACAGGAAGACGACCGAGCGATCCTGCCCGAGCCTCGTGCCCGGCGAATCGGCCCCCGAGAGGAGGCCGGGCAAGGCGAGGCCGCCCAGCCCCAACGTGCCGATGCGCAAGAAGTCGCGCCGGTTCCCGTCATGAATCGTCAGCATCGAATTCGCCCCCCGGCGATGGCTGCATTTGGGAGAGTTCCCCAGTAGCGAGGATACTCGCGGGACAAGGAGGATGCAATGGGGTGCATCGGCAATCCGAGGCATTCGAAGAAATCGGAGAGGATGGAGGCTTGACAACGGAAGAGGGATCATTACCATCAGTCTTATTTCCAAGACTCTCGCAGTTCAGGAGGGTCAGCTCGTGTCAGCTCGTGTCAGGTTTCGCTGGATTTTGCGAATCCCCGGTACACTGCTGCTTTTAGCCGCTGGTCTGAAAACGCAGGGACTAGCGCTTGACCCTGTCGGGCGTGTGGGGCTGCTCACACTGCCTGAAGTCGAACTGGCCGTAATCGAGTTCGAGGCGTTTCTTGGTTTCTGGCTCTGGTCGGAGAAGAATCGAGTCGGTGCTTGGATCATTTCGGTCCTGACCTTCTCGGGCTTCGCCGGTGTCAGTTTCTACCTGGGTTGGGTAGGGCAATCTTTTTGCGGCTGTTTCGGCGCGCTCGCAATTAGTCCCTGGTATGCCTTCGCACTTGACCTACTAATCCTGGTGATGCTCGCTGTAGGCTTTCCCGACCTGATTCCCCTCTGGGCAAGCCCAACGAGGAATCTGGTTAACGCGATGCGACCCGCCGCGTGGGGCGTCGTGGGGATCGCGATAAATTTGGGTCTCCTCCTTATCCTGGCTCACACAATCTTTGGTTCGGTCCCATCGGCCCTCGCCTATCTTCGAGGCGAGCGGATCTCGGTTCATCCTCGAATGGTTGAGATCGAGGAAGGCGTCCCCGGCGAGACCCGCAAAGTTAGGGTCGAGGTGGCGAACTGGACCGACGAACCCATTCGACTCATCGGCGGCACCGCCGACTGCGCGTGTACGGTCCTGGGTGATCTCCCCGTGACGATCCCAGCAAGGGAAACTCGGACCGTAACCGTTGACATCTTCCTATCCGAAAGGCCGGGGATCTATACCCGAAAAGCAACCTTTCTGGTGGATGACCACGGATTTCGCCACATTACCTTTAGCATGACGGGTCGGATCCTCGAGGTGAAAGAAATTTCCGCCGTCTCGGGCAAGGAGCCATGAGACCCGGTCGAGTCGGGTCGTTCGATCCGTGCTGGAAATGTCGCCCTGTTCTTCGGAAGAGGAGGTTCGGAATGAAACGAGTCGAGTCCCTGACCGCGTGGTTCTGTTCCACGTTGGGAGTCACGCTCCTGGGCGTGACCGTCTTGATCGTACCGGAGCAGGTCTTCGCTGATGCCAACTCAGACTGTAGTGCCGCTTGCTGTACCGGTTGTTTCGGTACGGGAACCTGTAACACGCTAGCCAGTTGCTGGACGAACTGCCAGGGAACTTGCACGGCGTGCGAGTATATGTGCGGCAGCAATGCGACGTGCAAGGCACAATGCCTGACCAACGCGCGCGCAACGAACTGTCCTAGTGATGCACTAGGGGATTGTGAATTCCCAGGTAGATCATGTCCGCTCGGACTCGGAAAAGGGACGTGCGGAGCTTCGCCAAACGGGAGCCAATGTACCTGTAAATAGCCCATGAGCTAGAACAATTCGTAACCGTTCACCAGTTCTCTAGAAGCGACACACGCTCTCGTCCAAAGTGGGTGTGTGCGCAGAAATTCGTTGACCACTCGATGCCAAATTTGGCCATCAACGGCCATGAAGATATACAAATCGGGCAGTTCTGATGAATTGGCGAACGGTTATAATTGGCTTAATCTGGCTTCCAGACGCGAATAGAAACGAATGACTGGGTGCCACATGACGAATCGAAACAATCAGACGAGATCAGTGCGCGGCTATTGGGTGTTCGTAGTTCGAGCATTGCTATTGGTCAGCATTGTTGCCCTTTCTGCATTTCGGGCATTCGGGGACGACAAGGTTGTCCGAACCGCCTTCCTTCAGGATTACAAACCGCATGCCCAGAAGTTGCAACAATTCTACGCGCATGCCGAAGCCAGATGCGTCAACACCTACTATTCTCCCAACGAAAAGCAACAACGTACTCGATTCCAGGCTAAATGGAGCGGAAGCAATTACCTTCTTGCACCAGATGACAAAATCCCAGGGAGCGTGCCGGAAGGATCGCCGAAAAACATTGACACGATCGATGGTCGGAATTCGCGATACGATTTCACGCTGACCCCCAAAGAAAATAGCAAACACCTAATCAATAATGTAAGCGTTTTTAACGCTGGCAAACCTACGGCGCTGTGCTTCTTGACTGCACCAATTGCTGATTATCGATTCAGCAAGCAATCGTTTTCAGACATGGTCGTCAACGACAAGATCCAATTCCTTGAATTTCAGGACTCTACCTGGCAGAATAAACCGGCGAAAAAATTAAAAGTGCAACTCACCCACCACTACGGCAACAATATGCACCAATCGGCTGAGATGATCGTCACCTATTATTTCGCCCCGCAAGAAGGGTGGATTTCTCGAGGTATACAAGCCTATGCTGTCAACAAGCCCAGTTCGATGAGCGAAGAAATCCATTTCTATAACAAACAGGAGGGAACACAATTTCCTGATCTGATTCGCAATGAGCGATGGTTGAAAGATCCTGAAAACCCTGCCAAGGCAAGGCTCTCGTCGGTCACGGACATTACCGAATTCAAACCTCTTAAGCCCTATC
Source organism: Planctomycetia bacterium (assembly GCA_025356615.1). Lineage (GTDB taxonomy): Bacteria > Planctomycetota > Planctomycetia > Gemmatales > Gemmataceae > JANXSH01. Next base: position 8,738 of record JANXSH010000824.1, read on the forward strand.
CAGAATCGGACTTCACGCTCTCCGCGTTTGGTCTGCCGGAGCCTTATGGGGTCGTATGGAAGACAGGACCGCCCTGGTATCTATGGTGCATCCTTCTTGGGTCCGCCTTTCTTGGCTTGGGGTGGTACTTCAGGCGGCGGGTCCAGCGGCACGACGTTCGCCCTCTCGGCCCTTCGCCAACGTGAGAAGAGATCACCATGATATCGCAGTGTAAGCGCCGGCTGTCTGCGTCTTTGTTCACCATCGGGTTGTGTCTGTCATCACTCGGGGCGTACTTCTATTTCGCCCCCCAGGCAGGACTCGCCCTCTCAGTTGCCGAAACCGACATCGAGGTTTCTGACTGTACCCCAGGACAAAAACGCGAATTTCTTCTCCGCCTGGACAACCAATCCAGCAGGCCAATCCGGGTGATCGGCATAGGTTTCTGCTGAAATCTGAATTGCCGCTTCGGTCCGAAGCCCTCCCATGCCGACCTTGCCAACCTCGTATCGCTGCCACCCGGAACTAGCGAGTTCGTCTACGAATTGCAAGCCGACGAGGCTGGCAAGTTCGACGGCGAGATTCACCTTTTCGTCGATGACCAGGGCACCCGCAAGATCCATTTCACCGTCCACGGTATCGCGTCGGCGCGGCGGAGCGCCGCAGATGAATCGGCAGCGACCAAGGAGTAAAGGACGCCTCCCTCACGCCTCCCTATACTACGCGGATGGATTCGCGCATCACTCGGGAGGAAACCCGTGACAACGACTCGACCGGCCCGTAGTTCCGGGGTGCTACTCCACCCGACCTCCCTGCCTGGGCCATACGGTATCGGAGACCTGGGGCCGGTCGCCCTCCAGTGGGTCGATGTCCTCGCCTCGGCGAAACAGACCTGGTGGCAGATCCTCCCCCTGGGGCCGACGGGATACGGCGACTCGCCCTACCAGTGTTTCTCGGCCTTCGCCGGGAATGTCTTCCTCCTCAGCCCCGAGTCGTTGATCCGCGATGGGCTGCTTTCTTCGATCGATCCCCCCTCGTTCCCGGCGGACCGGGTCGATTACGGCCCCGTGATCGACTTCAAACTCGGCATGCTCTCCCGCGCGTGGGAGAACTTCCGGGGCGGAGCCGGGCGAGAGTTCCTCGTCGCGTTCGAGGAGTTCTGTTACCGCGAGTCGGCCTGGCTCGACGACTACGCGCTCTTCGTCGCTCTCAAGGATGCTCACGGCGGCGCGAGCTGGCAGACCTGGGAAACGGAGTTGCTCCAGCGCAATCCCTCCGCCCTCGAACGCGCCCGCCGGACGTTGGCGGATGGCGTGGGACGCTACAAGTTCGGCCAGTTTCTCTTCACTCGGCAGTGGAACGCTGTAAAGTCCTATGCCCACATGCGGGGCATTCGCCTCATCGGAGACGTGCCGATCTTCGTCGCGTCCGACTCGGCGGATGTGTGGGCCAATAGCGACCTGTTCGCCCTCGACGCCTCGCGTCGGCCTACAGTGATTGCCGGGGTGCCGCCGGACTACTTCTCGCCGACGGGCCAACTCTGGGGCAACCCGCACTACGACTGGGAGGCGATGCGCGACACCGGATACGCCTGGTGGGTCGCGCGCTTCCGCAAGACACTCGAGCAGGTGGACCTCGTCCGGCTCGACCACTTTCGGGGCTTCGATGCCTACTGGGAGGTGGCCGCCGACATGCCGACGGCGCAGGTCGGTCGGTGGGTGCCCGGACCGGGTGCCGACCTGCTCCTCGCGCTGAAGAATGCCCTGGGCGGCTTGCCGATCATCGCCGAGGATTTGGGCCTCATCACCCCCGAGGTCGAGAAACTCCGCACCGACTTCGGCCTGCCGGGGATGCGCATCCTCCAGTTCGCCTTCGACAAACCGGACAACCGATTCTTGCCGCACCACTACGACCCGAACACCGTGGTCTACACCGGGACGCATGACAACGACACGACCGTCGGTTGGTACGAATCGATCCCGGCCCACGAACGGCACTTCATCGAGCGCTACCTCCCCGGATCGGGCAGGGAGATCGCCTGGGAGTTGATCCGCCTCGCGCTGTCGAGCGTCGCCGACTACGCCATCGTACCGTTGCAGGACATACTCAGCCTGCCGACGGCTTCGCGGATGAACTATCCGGGCAAGCCCGCGAACAACTGGCGCTGGCGCTTCACGTCGGGGCAGCTGCATCAGGGACTCGTCGATCGCCTGGCGGACCTCACGACGCTCTACTCGCGCGAGCCTGCGAGGCCGAAACCCGAATGAGCGCCCTCGGGCCGAACCTCAGTCCGGCAACGGCTGCCCCATCGTCTCCGGCACGAGCCAGATGGCCGCGAGGCCGGCGACGTAGATGAACGCGAGTTGCGAGCAGGCGGTCGCGTAGTTGGGCGGGTCGCCCATCAGAGTGGGGACTTGTAGAACGCCGACGGCGGCGAGGATGCGGCCGAAGTTGAAGGCGAAGCCCTGCCCCGTGGCCCGGACGCGCGTCGGGAAGAGTTCGGGCAGGTAGAGCGGCAGCCAGCCGTAGAACGCCGCCGAGGTCGCCCCAGCTAGGAAGACCATCACGAGGAAGGAAAGGTCGAAGGTCGTGTTCTGCGTGTAGAAGGCGTACACCGCGGCGAGGGAGGTGAGGCAGAGGACGATGTAGGCGATTCGCCGCCCGATCCAGCCCGCGAGCAGTGCCCCGCCGAAGGAGCCGACGATGGCCCCGATCGAACTCGTGAGGAGCGTGTAATCCTTCCAGTGTCGGGTCGAATCAGCCAGGGTCGGGTCGATCTTGACGGCCTTCTCGCCGAGTTGATGCGCCCACGAGGGTGCCCACAGGACCGCCCCCCACGTCGCCAGGAGGGGTATCCCGCTGATGAGCGCGCCCAGCAGCATCCGCCGGACGATGTCACGGCGAACCTGGGCCGGCTCGTTGGCGCGGCGGAGGTAGCCGAGTATCGGCACGAGGAAGCACCCGGCGACGAGGACGAGGGCGACGAAGGTCGCAGCGAGGCGCAGGGGATAGTTCTCTGCGCTCAGCCAGACGCCGAGCAAGAGGGCGCAGATGACGACACCGCCCAGTACCGCGAGCAGGTCGCGTCCGGCCCAGGAAGACGTTGCCCCGCGTTCCTTCTCCTTCTCCCAGCGGTCCGACTCGGGGACCGCGAGGCGGATGAAGAAGGTGAGCAACGCCGGCAAGGCACCGCAGACCATGAGCAAGCGCCACTCGATCCACTGCGGGGGAAGCTCCATCGCCGTGAGGCTCGCCCGGACGGATCCCAGTCCGAGGCTCAGCACCGCGACGAGCATGTAGCCGAAGTTCGCCGCCGCCCCGATGAGGCCGGCGAGAAGCGCCCTCGATCTGCCGCCCCAGACTTCCATGACGAGGGCGACGCCCAGCGACCACTCGCCGCCCATGCCGAGGGCCGCGACGAAGCGGATGACGACCATGTGCCAGGGTGCCGCCGCGAAGCCGCCCATGCCGGAAAAGAGGGCGTAGGTCAGGATACTGAGCGTCATAGCGCGGACCCGGCCGATGCGGTCACCGAGCCACCCGAAGACGACGCCGCCCGCAGCCGCGCCGATGAGGAAGGCCGATGTGGCGATCGACATCCAGAAGCTGATGGCGGGGTCGTCCGCCGTCTGGCCCGACTGGCGGAGTAGGTCGGCGAGGGCGGGCCGGGCCACGAGGGGGAACAGCCCCATCTCGAAGCCGTCGAAGAGCCACCCGAGCAGCGCCGCGATCAGCGCCATCCACTTGCCGCGCTCGTTCGCTGCCTGATTCATGGGTGGGATTACCGGTGGGAGGGAGAGTCGGTCTCCCGGAAAGATATCGTCTGCGTGGCGAACGTCAAGGAGATGGAGGCGAGGGGCGCACGACGGTCCCCGGCTGATACTTCCGGCTCGTTGTTCCTGGCCCTGCTCTGGCCCGCCTACGCTTCTGCGCGCACGACGGTCCCCGGCTGATACTTCCGGCTCGTTGTCGGCCTCGGAGTTCCTCTGGAACGAATGGGCATTCGCGACCGAAGTCTGTTTGGCAACGCGATTCGTCGTGTCGGAAAATGCTCCCCGCCCGCGAGCTACTTACCTCCAGAGGACACGACCGCAGTTGCTCCTATCTGTAGAGAGCGATTGCGGTGACTGAGATGCGCAGCACCTGAGTGCCAACCACGGCGTAACGCCGCAGACGAACGCTACCTCCGACGGACGGGGAGCATGGTCATTCTATCGAATCAGCCCTGCACCAGCATCGCGGCGGGGTTGCGAAGCCGGGCCAGGACGGCGTTGCCGAACAAGGCACCGACGGCCCCATCGACGACTCGGTGATCGAACGAGAACGACAGGTACATCAGCTCCGCCGGGCGGATCTGTCCCGCGTCGTCATAGACCGGACGGCGGACGATCTTGCCGAGGCCCAGGATGCCCACTTCGGGGTGGTTGATGATCGGCGTAGAGATCAGTCCGCCGAGGTTGCCCACGGACGTGACCGTGAAGGTGCCGCCGCGCAGGTCTTCGAGGCGCGACTTGCCCGCGCGGGCCTCCGAAGAGAGCCGATCGATCTCGCGGGCTATACTGCCGAGATCCTTCTTGTCCGCGTCGCGGATCACGGGCACGATCAGGCCCGTCGGCGTGGCGACGGCGATGCCGACGTGGTACTGATCGTGCAAGACGATCTCGCCCTTGTCGTCGTCGAGGGTCGAATTGACGATCGGGACTTCCTTCAGGGCGGCTGTTACTGCCTTGACGAAGAACGCCAGGTACGTCAGCTTGACGCCGAGGCGCTCGTAGACCTCTTTGAGGTTCGCGCGCAGCTTGACGAGGTCCGTCACGTCGCACTCGTCGATGTAGCTGTAGTGCGGGATCGTGTGCTTGGAATGCACCAGGTGTTCCGCGATGCGTCGGCGCATCCCGACGAGTTTCACCCGCGTCCCCGGCCTGCCGAGGTCGAAGGCGGGGGTCGGCTTCCCCGCTGGCTTGTCCTCGCGCGTCTCGGTCCTACGAAGCGTCCGAGACAGGTCGTCGATGAGGACTCGGCCCTCCGGCCCGGAGCCGGATAGAGTCGTCAGATCCACGCCGAGCTTGCGGGCCATCTGGCGGACGGAGGGCGACGCCTTGACGCTGAGCGGCGTCGAGGTCGGAGCGCCGTGGTACGTTCCGTTGACGGCCTGCATGACCGCGACACGAGCCTCGACCGGCGCGGCCTGTCCGCTGGGGGTGTACGTCAGGATCCCCTGGCCGACCTTCAACGTCTGGCCCGCCTCGGCGACCAGAGTACCGATGGTCCCCGCGAAGGGAGAGGGCACCTCCATCGTCGCCTTGTCGGTCAGCACTTCCAGTAGCACCTGGCCGCGCTTGACCGCATCGCCCGGCGCGACCAGCCAGCGCACCAGCTCGGCCTCGTAGACACCCTCGCCGATCGCCGGCAACGCGAAATCCATGATGCCCTCCTCACGCCGCCTCGGTCGCCACGGCGAATAGTTCGTGCCGCACCTGCACCAGTTGCGGCACCGTGTTCTGCTCGTAGACCTGATTCAGGCCGATGCCCGGCACATGCTTTCCCGCGAGCATGCGCGGGCGGACGAGGAGGTCGTAGAAGTGATGATCGACCACCCGGCGGAGTAGGTGTTCGCCGAAGTTCGTCACTTCCGTGTCCTCGTTGACCACGAGCAGTCGCCCCGTCTTCGCGACGCTCGCGCTGATCGCCTTCCAATCATACGGGAAGATGCTCCGCAGGTCGATCACGTCGCAACGCTTGCCCGTCTCCGCCAAAAGGTCGTCGGCTGCCTGGGCGCAGAGGCCGACGGTCCGGCCGTAGCTGAGGACCGTCACGTCGTCGCCCTCGCGCACCGTGCGGGCCACGCCGATCGGCGTGAACACCGGATCGAGGTCGGGCCAGCGCGGCTTCCACTCGCTCCGGTCGCCGACGGGCGCGTCGATGCGCTCCTTCAACTCACTCTCGTCCGGCTCGCCGGGGATCCTCTCTTCGCCCCGCAGCCGCAACAGCGCCTTGGGCAGGAGGACCAGGACGGGATTCGGGTCGCGGATCGCGGACAGCATGAGTCCGTAAGCGTCGATCGGCGTCGAGGGCATGACGATCTTCCATCCGGGTAGTCGGCTGGCCCAACTCTCGAAACTGTGCGAATGGTACAGGCTGCCGCGAATCCCCGAGCCGGACGGCGTCATGACGACCATCGGCAAAGAGTAATTTCCCGCGCCGGCCCAATACTGATTCCCCGCGACCTTGAGCAGGTCGATGACGTTGAACCCGTAGTCGCAGAACTGGATCTCGGCGACGGGCCGACCCCCGCCGTAGGCGATGCCCATCGCCATGCCGACGATGCCGCGCTCGTCGAGCGGCGTGTTCCAGGCCGTGCGGAGTCCCTGCGTCGCGGTGAAGACTCCGCCGAGGGGAGGGCCGACATCCTCGCCGAAGATGTCCGTGACGCCGAGATGCTCCTCGGCGTAGTGCAGCGCCAGCCGAACAGCCTGGACCAGTGTGGCCATGTTCATCCTTCTAATTGTCAGTTGTCAGAAATGTAGTGTGTGTGATGTCTTATTTCCGCATGGCTTTCTAACTGACAACTGATAACGGACGACTGACAACTCATTAAGAGGGCAATCCGGTGTAGTCGCCTGGATACATTGCGTCCACGTCACTGGGGGCGTAAGTAAATTTCTCGATATCCTCGACCCTGG
>JANXSH010000827.1 GCA_025356615.1 Planctomycetia bacterium
GCCTGCAAGGCAGCCCGTTACCAGGCAGAGCCTGGTAACGAGCGGGATGTACGCTTGCAAATCTGGTGGGGATGAGCGAGTAGTGTCCAAACACGCCTCAGTTTACCATTCGTTGGGTAAGTAGCTGAAGAAACAACACAAATAGCTTCGGGCTTCGGCAATGGATAGGGGTACGATGTCTTCCTCACGTTCGTGGACCAAACTGTTGCGGTACTCGCGGACCGCATGAGCGTTATTTCGATGATTGGCCGAGATATTGCACAGGGCCGCGACACTGTCCATCAAGTCTTTGGCAGGGGGAGTCGTGTCCCGGCGGGTATCGAAGTAGAGGCGGATCCCTGTTTCGAACTCGGCAAACAGACGAATGAGATAGGTTCCTTCCAAATCATTCGCCGCGTTGACGACATCGCGAAACGTCATGTCCCCCGTGAGGACCGTGGGATCTTTCCTCGCCGTCTCCATCAGTCGAGAAATGGCGAGTTGGGCCACCGCGTGCCGGCGCTCGATAATTTTGATCCTAATTTGCCAGTCATAACTACGCGGCATTCTGTTTCATCTCTGCGAGGACTTCCTGAAGGGTCTCCTTGGAGAGCGGCTTTGCCGGTGCCTCGGCCCTCGAAATGCCAATGGTCCCCTGCATGAGATAGTGGAGGTTCCAGAGACCGTCGTAGTAATAGAGGGAGGCAATATCGTCGTAGGCCGGCATCAGATAGAGATCGACGACCCCTTCCGTCCCAGAGGAGGAGCGGCCTCGCGGCTCTAGCAAGATGCGATCCTTACCTTCCTGCATGAGCAGTCCCTGAGTCTTGTACTTGCCGATGTGGGAGTCCTCCATTGGTATTTCGATCCGGCGAGTCGCCCAGTCCAGATCCTTCACCCACGTTTCGACGGAGGAGAGGAGGGTCGAGTAGCGTCCGAGCCAGCCGTGGAGGATGACCGCCCGACTCGAGGCATCCTGGCCAAACTCCTCCTCCGATACCTCTGGGTTCCGGGGTACGCTGACCCAGTGAACGGAAGTCGTCTCGCCCTGGACTCGAACGACGGCTTCGAAGGGGGTTGGAACCTGACGAGGGGCATCACCATTGCCTCTTGTCGATCGCAGCAAACGGGGCGCGTAGAAGACGTGGTAGCCGTCCGCAGAGTCTACAGGTTGGCCCACGCTGATGGTGAAGGCGTGAGCGATACACTCCTGTTCGGTCATTGTTCTGCCCCTTTTCTCGACGATGGTGTCTCAGGCCATTGTACTTCTCGCCACCCGGACCGTGAAGCGGGATTCCACTACATCCGCAGGTCAGCCGACGAACACGGTCCGTAACCACGCCTCGAGTGTCAGGAGCAGCCATATCTTGGCCCCGTGCCGGGGGCGGTGTCCCCCGAGTCGGCCGTCGAGCAGGCGCTCGAGGTAGTCGGGACGGAAGAGCCTGTAAGACGCCAAACCGTCCATCAGGCGTTCGCGGGCGTGCGCCTTCAGTGGACCCCGGAACCATCCCTCTACGGGTACGAGCATGCCGCTCTTGGGCCGATCGAGGATGACCGGGGGCAGCAGGTCGCGCACGGCCTGCTTGAGCAGATACTTCTCGACCGATCCGCGCAACTTGAGTTGTGGTGGGATGGCGAAGGACAACTCGACGACCGCGCGGTCGAACAGCGGCGAACGAGGCAGCACGCCGAAGGGGGCGCTCTCGGCCTCGACCTTGGGGAGGATGTGATGGCCCCCCTTGAACGTCACGTTGATCGCCTGCAACTTGCTCACGAACCCCCGCCAGCGCGGGTCTCGGAAGTGCCCCGTCAGGCGATCCTCGAGGGCGAGGTCCGCGAGGCGCGCGGCCACGTCCGGCGTCAGCATCGCGCCCAGATCGTCGTAGCATTTCTGGTGCGCCCGGAGGTAGGCCCGCTCTCGGGTCCGGCCCTCGTCTACGGGGGCGTCGTACAGTTCGGCGAGTAGCATCGGCAGGTTCTTCGGGCCACCGAAACAGGGGTCGCCGCCCTCGCCGTTGAGGACGACGCCGACCTCCGAGGACGCCTCGCGGAACAGCAGGGCGTTGGGCACGGTCAGCGGATCGCCGATGGGGTCGCTGAGTAGGGCGATCGACTCGTCGAGGTAGCGCAGCACGGCAGCCGGCGAGACTTCGACGATGCGGTGGGTCGTCCGGCAATGCTCCGCGACGAGCGAGCTGAAGGGCAGTTCGTTGGCGTGTTCGGGGCCGAAGGACACCGAGTAGGTGTGGATCGGCGCGTCGCGCAACTGACGGGCCAGGGCGACGACCAGACTCGAGTCGAGGCCACCGGACAGGAACACCCCGACCGGCTCCCCCGAGGGCAGGCGTCGCCGGACGGCTTCCTCGAGGCGATGACGCAGCTCTTTGCGCAGCGTCTCCTCGTCGGCCCACTCCCGCGGCTCGGGCGGTAGCGACCAGAAAGCGCTACGATAGATCTGCCCGTCGCGGATCTCGATCCGCTCGCCGGGCAGCAGCTCGTGAACGCCCTCGACCAACGTCTCGCGGCCAGGGAGGTAGGCGTAGGTCAGGTAGGAAACGACGCCCGGCAGATGCAGCCGACGTTGGACGAGGCCCGTGGCCAGCAAGGCGCGAACCGTCGAGGCGAACACGACGCCCTCCGGGAGCGCGGCATAGAAGAGGCTGCGTTCGCCGATGGCGTCGCGCGCGAGGTACAGGCGGTTCTCCACTCGCCAAGCGATGGCGAACGCGCCCTCGACCTCGCCGAGCCGCCCGGCGTCGAGGAGGCGCAGCCAGTCTTCCTCCGAGGCGACAAGCCTACCGTCCAGCCAGCAGCAGTCGAAGTCGCCGATGAAACGACCAGGGCCGAGGGCTTTCGCGAGTTGCGTCAGCGCCGTCGTCTCGGCACAGCCAACGATGCCACCGATGCGCCCGACCGGACGACGGCGCGCGACATCCGATCCCAGGGGCGCGCCGACTGTGGCCTGGACGAGACGATGCGCCTCGATGGTCCGAACGGATGCCGTTGACATACTCACCTCATCACCCGAACGCATCCGCCCCGCCGTCCCCGTCCCCGGCGTCGGCGCTGAACGACGTGGAGTCGATGATGAAGAAGACTCCCCCATCGTCGCCGCCGTTCGTATCGGCTGGCTCCTTCTCGTCCCGCCGACTGACGGCGCGGAAGAGTCGTTTGAGAACCTGCTCCGGCCGCACCGCCGCCAGTTCGAGATTGTAGGAGGTGAGCCATTTCGCCTCGTCCGCCGAGATGCCTTCTCCCACATTCACGCTCCCGCGTGAGGGGCGATATAGCCCCTTGAAGACCGTTGCGTTCCCCGGACGCAGACCGACATCGATCACCTTGGCATGACCGCCGAACCACTCGGGATCCGTCGCCAGGCGATGCGCCATCCGGCAGCCTACCGCCGTCGCGTCGTGCAGGGCGAACACCTGGAGGCTCGGGTTGCGCCGGAGCATCTTACGGATCAGCTCGAACGGCCCCGCCGGGTAGCCGTCGATCGACAGGATGGCGCAATTGTTCTCGAAATGGAACTGATTGGCGAGGAGCAAGTCCACCGTCGCGGCGTTGTCGCAGATCACGGCCCGGTCGAAGGAGTAGTCGCCGAGGTCCGGCTCCGCTTGCTTCGGCGGGACGGGGGCTTCCTTCCGCACGATGACGCCCTTGGGTGTGCCGTGGACATCGCACCAGTGCTTCCACCACCTGTCGAATTCGGAGGACCGGATCGTCACGAACTTCTGGGACAGGTAGACCAGCACGCCCAGGACGCAGAGGGGTGCCACGAGCAGGGGCACGATCAAGCCAAGCGGGTTGCGTAGGACGACCATCATGCCGATGCTCAGAAAGGCGCTTACCAAGAAGGCGAACACGATCACGGGGATTATCTTTTTGAAGCCCGGACGTTTCCGCCTGCACACCTCGTAGTAAAGGTGATCGACGTTCCAGCGGACGACGCCGTTCGCGGAGACGGCCTCGATGGCGCTCTGGAAGAACACATCCGTGATCGGATCCTTCTCCTTCGGCTCGAAGGCGAAGAGGTGGCCGCACCCCGAACATTTGCGACCCGTCCGCTCCTTATATTTGCTGTCCTTTTGACAATGGATGCATTTCATGAGTTACCTCCCGGCCTGCGACCCCGACCATCCACGAAGATTTGGAGCCACGCCTCCAGCATCGCCAGCGCCCACAGTCGCTCGCCGATCCGTCGGCGGCGCGTCTCGTTGGCCTCGTTGACGCCCCGGCGGAGTCGGCCGACGTACTCGTTGCGAAACAGCCCGCGCCGGGCCAGAGCCGTTGGCCCCAGTAGGCTCTCCATCGTCGGGGCGAGCGGGCCGAGTACCCACTCGGTGATCGGCACACTCATGCCGAACTTCCGCCTCCAGACGATGTCGTGCGGCAGCTTCTTGTCGAGAGCCAGCTTGAGGACGTACTTCTCGCAGGCACCGTGCAACTTCATCTGCGGTGGCAGGTGGAACGACGCCTCGGCCAGGGCGCGATCGAACAGAGGCACGCGCGCGTCGAGCGCCCAGGCGTTGGTCATGCGTTCCATGCGGGGGAGGATGTTCTGCGACCCCTTCAACTCGATGTCCGCCAACCGGACCCGGTTGAGGAACGTGGCGGCATCGCCGCTGCGCAGGTACGGCTCGAGCAGCGCCCGGCGCTGG
>JANXSH010000850.1 GCA_025356615.1 Planctomycetia bacterium
CGAGCAGCCCCACGGCTGGAACGGCCGCGGCCACTTCTTCGCCGCTGCCGCCGAGGCCATGCGCCGCATCTTGGTGGAAAACGCTCGCCGCAAGAACCGCGTCAAACACGGCGGCGACCGGGAGCGCGTCGAGATCGAGATGGCCAGCCTCCCGACGCGGATGACCTCCGACGAACTGGTCGCGCTCGACGAAGCGCTGGAAAAACTGCGGCAGGAAGATCCCGTCAAGGCGCAACTGGTGACCCTGCGCTACTTCGGCGGGTTGACCATCGAGCAGGCTTCCGAAGTGCTGAACATTTCGCGAGTGACGGCCCATCGGTACTGGGTTTACGCACGCGCCTGGCTGAATCAGAAAATCACCGGCACCGGCACGGGCGAATAGCCCGCGCCGGAAATAATTTTCACCGACAAGGAGCGCGCGTGCGGTTTTCATCGCACTGCGTGGTAGAGCGGATTCGTCCGCAACGGGAGTTCGAGATGACCGCCGATGAAATCCTCGTAGCCGCGTTGGAGAAACGAACGCCGGTTGAACGCGCCGCCTACCTGGACGGCGCGTGCGGCGTGGACGGGGAACTCCGGGCGTTGGTGGAGAATCTGCTCCGATCGCACGAGGAAGCCGGCAGTTTCCTGGAACAGCCGCTGTTTGAACCCGCGCAGACCATCGACCAACCGCGTCAAGCGGAAACGCCGGGCACGGTCATCGGCCCGTACAAGCTGCTGCAACAAATCGGCGAAGGCGGCATGGGCACCGTCTTCATGGCCGAGCAGACCGAGCCGGTCAAGCGCAAGGTGGCACTCAAGGTCATCAAGGCCGGCATGGACAGCCGGCAAGTCGTCGCGCGGTTCGAGGCCGAACGCCAAGCCCTGGCGATGATGGATCACGTCAACATCGCCCGCGTCTTCGACGGTGGAACCACTGAAAACGGCCGGCCGTTCTTCGTCCTGGAACTGGTCCACGGCGTGCCGATCACCAAGTACTGCGACGACAACCACCTGACGCCGCGACAGCGGCTGGAGCTGTTCGTGCCGGTCTGCCAGGCGATCCAGCACGCCCATCAGAAGGGCATCATCCACCGCGACATCAAGCCGTCCAACGTCATGGTCACGCTCTACGACGGCAAGCCGGTGCCCAAGGTGATCGACTTCGGCGTGGCCAAGGCGACCGAGCAAAAGCTGACCGAGCGGACGCTGTTCACGCAGTACGGCACCATGATCGGCACGCTGGAGTACATGAGCCCGGAACAGGCGGAGATGAGCGCCTTGGGCGTCGATACCCGCAGCGACATCTACTCATTGGGCGTACTCCTGTACGAACTGCTGACCGGCAGCACGCCGCTGACTCACAAGCGGATGAAGGAAGCGGCGTATGGCGAAATCCTGCGCATGATCAAGGAGGAGGAACCGCCCAAACCGAGCACGCGGCTGAGTGATTCGGGCGAGGCGCTGGCGTCAATCTCGGCCCAGCGCAAGACGGAGCCGGCCAAGCTGGCGAAGCTGATGCGCGGCGAGTTGGACTGGATCGTGATGAAGACGCTGGAGAAGGACCGCAACCGCCGCTACGAGACGGCCAACGGCTTCGCGGCGGACGTGCAGCGCTACCTGGCGGATGAGGCGGTGCAGGCGTGCCCGCCGTCGGCGAGCTACCGGCTGCGGAAATTCGTCGCGCGAAACAAGGGGCCGGTAATCGCGGCGAGCGTCATTCTGCTCTGCCTGGTGGTCGCCATCCTCGGCACGTCCGCGGGCCTGGTCTGGGCGGTGCGCGAACGGGACGCCAAGACCAGGGCGTTGAGCGCCGAGACCGAAGCCAAAGAGGCCGCAATCGAGCAGCGCCAGGAAAAGGAGAAGGCCCTGACCGCAGAGACCAAGGCGCGCGCGGCCGAACAGCAAGCCCGCGACAAGGCGCTGGACGCCCTGCGGGCCTTGACGGACGACATCGTCGAGAACCAGATGGCCCGCGGCACGAAGCTTACCGATGAAAACAAGGAATTCCTGCGCACGATCATCAGGCAGTTCGAGGGCTTCGCCGCCATCACGGCCAACGATGCCGAGAGCCGGGCCATCCGGGCTGAGGGCCATTTCCGCGTCGGACGCATGCGACACCGTCTCGGCGAGCTGAAGGAAGCGGAGGCGGCCTACGCCGACGCGCTGGCCCTCCAGAAGCCACTGGCCGCCGATTTCCCCACCCGCCCCGACTTCCGCCAGCAGCTGGCCGGAAGCCAACACAGCCTGGGCATCCTGCTCCACGACGCGGGCCGGCTCAAGGAAGCGGAAGCGGTCAATGGCGACGCGCTGGCCCTCCGGAAGCAACTGGCCAAAGATTTCCCCACCCGCCCCGAGTTCCGCTCGGACCTGGCCGGAAGCCACAACAACCTGGCCAGCCTGTTCCACCACACGGGCCGGCCGAAGGAAACGGAAGCGGCCTATGCCGACGCGCTGGTCCTCTGGAAGCAACTGGTCGCCGACTTCCCCACCCGCCCCAAGTTTCGCCAGGAATTAGCCATCAACTACAATAACCTGGGCATCGTGCATCGCGAAACGGGCCGTCCGAAGGAAGCCGAGGTGGACTTTGGCTACGCGCTGGCCCTCCGGAAGCAACTGGCCAAAGATTTCCCCACCCGCCCCGATTTCCGCCAGGACCTGGCCGACAGCCACAACAGCCTGGGCGTCCTGCTCCGCGCCATGGGCCATCTGAAGAAAGCGGAGGCGGCTTATGCCGACGCGCTGGCCCTCCGGAAGCAACTGGCCGCCGACTTCCCCACCCGCCCCGACTTCCGCTCGGACCTGGCGGAAAGCCACAACAACCTGGGCAACGTGTGCCGCGACTCGGGCCGGCCGAAGGAAGCAGAGGCGGCCTACGCCGATGCCCTCGCCCTCCAGAAGCAACTGGTAAAGGACTTCCCCACACGCGCCGAGTTCCGCTTCAACCTCGCCGGATGCCATAGCAGCCTCGGAGGCCTGCTCTATAACGCGGGCCGGTTCGAGGAAGCGGAGGCGGCCTATGCCGACGCGCTGGCCCTCCAGAAGCAACTGGTCAAAGACTTCCCCACACGCGCCGAATTCCGCCAGGATCTGGCCAGCAGCCACAACAACCTGGGCGTCCTTTTCAATAACACGGGTCGGCTGAAGAAAGCGGAGGCGGCCTATGCCGACGCGCTGGCCCTTCGGAAGCAACTGGCCAAAGACTTCCCCACTCGCCCCGAGTTCCGCCGGGATCTGGCCGGAAGCCACAACAACCTGGGCGTCCTGCTCCGAGAAACGGGCCGGTTGAAGGAGGCGGAGGCGGCCTACGCCGACGCCCTCGCCCTCCGCAAGCAACTGGCCAAAGACTTCCCGAATCGTCCAGACCTTCGGTCCGAATTGGCCGGCATATACGGGAACCTGGCGGATCTCCGCCTTGGTGCGCGAGACTTCGAAGCAGCGAAGGGTTATCTCGAGCAGGCCACGCCGCACCTCGCGTTGGCGCTGGCGGCGAACCCGCGGCATCCACGGTATCGTTCGACTTACGGGACCAACCTGAGGGTGCTGGTCCAGGCCAACGCCGGCCTGGGCGACCAGGTCGGGGCAAAACGGGCGGCGGAAAAGCTGCGTGACTTCGGCGGGAAGCGTGCCGTGGACGCCTACGACGCGGCGTGCTTTCTCTCCCTCTGTATTCCGATCGTCCAGAAAGATGAGCAGGCGACCAAGGAAGAGCGCGGCAAGCAAGTGCAATTCTACGGCGACGAGGCGATGAAGCTGCTGCGCGACGCTGTCGCCAAGGGTTACAAGGACGCGACCCACATGAGGCAGGACAAAGACCTCGACAGTCTGCGCGACCGCCCGGACTTCGAGAAGCTGCTGGCCGGACTGGAGGCCGGCAAAGACAAGGACAAGAAGTAGTTACCAACACTGACCACCCTTCGCAGGGTGAACAATCGGATCGAAAAAGCGGCCGGTGAGTCCTAACAACGAAGAAGGACACTCACCGGCCCGGTCAAGCCCCGGCGCTCGGTCTGCGCGCCGGGATCGTTGGCCTATTCATTGTATCGCAGGCCAACCTGAAATAGGAGACTCGAACCATGTCATTCACCCATTGGCTGTCCGAACGTCTGGGGCTGTCCGGGAGCCGCGCACTGGCCCCACGGCCCGCGTCCAAGAGAAAGGTGCCCGCCCTGCGGCAAACCTTCAGGCCGCGTCTGGAGTGCCTCGAGGACCGCTGGGTGCCCAGCACGCTGACGGTCGTGAACAACCTGGACAGCGGCGCCGGCTCGCTGCGGGCCGACATCGCCGCCGCCCACAACGGCGACACCATCGTCTTCGCCCCCAGCCTGAACGGCCAGACCATCACGCTTACCAAGGGCGAGCTGCTCATCAACAAGAACCTGACCATCGCCGGGCCCGGCGCCGGCGCGCTAACGGTCAGCGGCAACAACCACTCGCGGGTCTTCGAGGTGGCAAGTGGGACGCAGGTCAGTCTGTCCGGCCTGACGATCAGCAACGGTTTCGCCGTCAATGGGGCTGGCATCCTGATCGATACCGGCGCTGTCCTGGCAGTCAGCAACAGCACCCTGTCCGGCAACTCCGCGACCAAGTCCCAAAAGTACGTCGCGAACTGGGGCGGCGGCATCGACAACTACGGCACGGCGACGGTCAGCAATTGTACCCTGACGAATAACACCTCCCTCGGCGGCGGCGGCGGCATTTACAACCATGCCACGCTGACGGTCAATAACAACAGCGCCGTGTCCGGGAACACCGACGTCGGCATTGCCAACACCGGTATGGCGACGATCAGCAGCAGCACCCTGTCCGACAATGGCGGGGGCGGCATCTACAACTTCAATAGCGGCACGGTCACAGTCAGTGACAGCCTCCTCACCGGCAACTTCGCCTACGGCGACGGCGGCGGCATCCACAACGGCGGCACGGCGACGATCAGCAACTGTACCTTCTCCGGCAACACTGCCCCCGAGTACGGCGGCGCCATCTATTCCAGCAGCAACAGCGCCGGGAGCGGCAAGCTGACCGTCATCGGCTGCACCTTGTCCGGCAACTCCTCCACCCACGGCTCCGGCGGGGCCATCTACATCTCAGGCGGCACGGCAACGATCAGCGGCTGTACCCTGTCCGACAACACCGCCGCTTTCACAGGCGGCGGCATCTACGTCTACCACGGCACGGTGACGGTCAGCGGCAGCACCCTGTCCGGCAACTCCGCCTACGACGGCGGGGGCCTCTACGTCTCGATCGGCGGCACAGTGACGGTCGAAAACTCCAGCAGCATCACCGGGAACAGCGCCCCGGTTGGCTTTGGCGCTGACGTCGATAACCTGGGTGTGCTGTACCTGGACGCCAGCAGTATCATCGGCATCCTCGACGGCAACCCTGCCGTGCGGATCTAGTGGTCACGACGGCAGCGCACCTGCGCTCCAGTGTGCGAGTTAACACAATAGGAGGAAAATGGCCCGACGTGCGTCGCGCTGGGTTTCATGGCCTCCGTCCTCTTGCTGGTTCGATGAAAGGCAAAACGATATGCGAACACTTTCTTGGGTTCTCTGGTCGATGCTCACTGCGGCAGTGTTCTTCCTGTCGGCCCCTTCGGTAAGGGCCGATCTGGTCATCCTGCATAGCGGCAACGGGCCTCTCGGAGGGAACGACGGCCAGGTCCACATGTTGGTCGGCCCAGGTAACGGCCCGTTCACTTCCGCATTCGCGGCGTCTGATTTCACGAGCGCCGACACCGGCCCGAACGCCTTCATCATTCCCCGGAATACGTCTGGGTGGATCGCCAACTTGTCGACTGATTCCGCCGCTCAGTGGATCGGTACGAATGCGAACGCCGAAGGCGGCGGCCCCAGCGGCGGCGGCCACTCGGCACTGTATGCCATCGACTTCGTTCTCATCAACCCGTTCACGACGGCCAACCTCGCCTTCAACGGTTCGGCGGACAACACCATTGGCACAGTCGGCGGCGACCCGAATCAGGGCGTTTACCTCAACGGCACCGCTATCTCGGGCAGTTCCTCGAGCACGGGGAATCAAATTGGCTACGAGTTTCCGCTCTCGCGCAGCGATATCGGGCTGCTTTTGCACCAGGGCACCAACACCCTCTACATCTACAACGCGAATGCGGCTGAGGGGGCGGATACATACGCTGCCTACGGCAACCCGGCGGGCTTGCTTTTCAGCGCGACAATCACGACGAACGGAATCGCCGCAGTGCCCGAGCCAAGCAGTCTCACGTTGGTGACGGTGGGGGCTTTCGGTCTAATCGGCTACGGCTGGCGACGGTGGAAAGGCAGGAAGCTCACGGCGGCCGCACCTTCGCTAGGAACATCCGAGAGCGCCGTTCAGGCATAACAAACACGGCTGAGGCATCGTCGTGGCCGCGGTGCCGTGCCGATCTAAAGGCCACGACGGCACGCTGACCGTCAGCGGCAGCACCCTGTCCGGCAACTCCGCCTCGGCGGGGGGCGGCGGCATCGACAACAGCCGCTCCGGCACGGTCACGGTCAAAAACTCCAGCAGCATCACCGGGAATACTGCCCCCGTTGGCTTTGGCGCTGACGTCGATAACCTGGGTGTGCTGTACCTGGACGCCAGCAGCATCATCGGCATCCGCGACGGCAAACCTGCCGTGCGGATCTAGGGGCCATGACGGCAAGGGGATCGTCTCCACTCGCCCCGGCGTCCAGTCTGCACGCCGGGGCGGGGATAGGTTCAGCCGCCAAGCAGAA
>JANXSH010000866.1 GCA_025356615.1 Planctomycetia bacterium
GAAGGGGGGGACCAGAGGCGAACCTGTCCGGCTCCCCCTCCCCTTTAGGGGAGGGGGTTGGGGGGTGGGGTCAGCCTTTCCCGACCTCAACCCATAATCTCGGAACCCATGCAATGCCCGACCACCTGACCCGAGAGCAGCTCGCCGACAAGTACCTCGAGCAGTTGCCCTATCCGCCGTATCCGATGCAGGAGGAGGCGCTCCTCGCCTGGTTCACCAGCGAGCAGGGCGTCCTCGTCTGCGCGCCGACGGGCACCGGCAAGACGCTCATCGCCCAGGCGGCGCTCTTCGAGGCGCTGCACACCAACACCGTGGCCTATTACACGACACCGCTCATCGCGCTGACGGAGCAGAAGTTCCAGGAGATGCAGGCCAGCGCCATCCGCTGGGGGTTCAAAGCGGAGGATGTCGGCCTCGTCACTGGAAATAGGCGTGTCAACGCCAACGCGCGCGTCCTCATCGTCGTCGCCGAGATCCTGCTGAATCGCCTGCTCCACAGCGCGACGCCCGAAGGCGGCGAGGACCAGACGCCGGAAGACACCATCGATTTCAGCCAGGTCTCGGCCGTCGTCATGGACGAGTTCCACAACTTCGCCGACCTCCAGCGCGGCATCGTCTGGGAACTCGCCCTCGCCATGCTGCCCCGGCACATCCGCCTCTTACTCTTGAGCGCGACCGTAGGCAACGCGCCGGAGTTCATGAGTTGGCTGGATCGCAGCCACGAACGCAAGCTCGACCTGGTGCAGAGCGACGAGCGTAAGGTTCCGTTGAACTTCCGTTACGTCGCCGACGAATTCCTCGGCGACCAACTCGTCAAGATGGCGCAGGGCGTCGGCGAGGCGCGATCGACGCCGGCGCTGGTGTTCTGCTTCAACCGCGACGAGTGCTGGTCGGTCGCCGAGTTGCTCAAGGGCCTGGACCTGCTGCCCGCCGGGAGTACCCGCAAGGAACTCAACAACGCCGTCGATGAACTCAAGTGGCACGAGGGCGTCGGCCCGAAGCTCAAGCAAATGCTGCGGCGCGGCGTCGGCGTCCACCACGCGGGAATGCTCGGCAAGTACCGCCGCGTCGTCGAAGAACTGTTCGAGCGCAAGTTGCTCACCGTCTGCGTCTGCACGGAGACGCTCGCCGCCGGCATCAACCTGCCGGCGCGGTCGGTCGTCATCACTTCGCTCGTCAAGGGGCCGCGCGGCAAGGAGAAGCTCATCGACGCCAGCACGGCGCACCAAATCTTCGGTCGCGCGGGCCGACCGCAGTTCGACGACAAGGGGTACGTCTACGCCATCGCCCACGAGGACGACGTGCGACTCTCGCGCTGGCAGGAGAAGTACGACCAGATCCCCGAGAACACGAAGGATCCCGGCCTGCTCAAGGCGAAGAAGGCGCTCAAGAAGAAGAAGCCGACGCGGTCCGAGCGCGTCGTCTACTGGAACGAGCCGCAGTTCCGCCAACTCCAGGCCGCCCCGCCCGGCAAGCTCTACAGTAAGGGGCCTTTGCCCTGGCGGCTGCTGGCGTACCTGCTCGGCTTCTCGCCGGAGGTGTCGCGCGTCCGCACGGTCATTCGCAAGCGTCTCATGGACACGCCCCGTATCGCCGCGAGCGAGAAGCAACTCGACCAAATGCTCGCCACCCTCGCCGAACACGGTTTCGTTACGTTGGAGCCGCCATTGCCGCCGCGCGAGGAGCGTAAGGAATACGTCGTAAGCAAGGCCACTCCAACGCCCAAACTGCGCACGCTGCTCGTCTTTCGGAGTATTCACCCGCTCTACGGGGCGTTCCTGCTCGAACACCTCGGCATCGCCAACGCCGACGAGCGCATCCAGGCGCTCGAGAGCGTCATGGAGTTGCCCAAGCCGCTGATGCGCTACGTTCGCGTTCCCTACCCGGACCAGCTCCCGCCCGGCCCCCTCCAGATCGATCGACTCGACCCGGAACTGATCCAGCGCGGCCTGATCGCCTCGCCGGTCGTCCCCGTCGAGGGGGACGAAGAAGTGGAAGAGGAGCGCATGGGCTGGGAGGACCGCCCGCCCTCCCTCGGCGACAAGCTGCGGCTCCTGTTCGACGCGACGCACCCCGACGTGAGCGACGTCAACACGCTGGCCGTGTGGTCCGCCGGCGAACTGCTGCGCGGCTACGCGGGCAATTTCAACCTCTACGTCAAGACGCGCGGCCCATCGGCCGGTGCGCGGCCAGTCGAAGTCGAGATGGCGTTTCTTGAATTGCGAGAACGCGATCCCCCGCCGCCCCAACAGCACCGCCTCGCGCACGGCCGCCACG
>JANXSH010000108.1 GCA_025356615.1 Planctomycetia bacterium
ACGACCGTTGCCGGGGCGACCACGACGTTTTGGCAGTGCGGGCATCGCACCTGTTTCCCGAGGAAGTCGCTGCTGACCGCCATCAGGTTGTTGCAGTGTCCACACCGAAAGTTGACCGTCTGCATCTGCTCTCCGCCTCTATTCGGATCCGGCAGGTTGCCGTCGAGTAAGGACACCATGACTCCGTTATATCCGCGACTCGGCCAGGGACCACCAATCGATCCCGGCCAGCGCCGGAATTTCCTCGTCGTGCCCCCCCTGCCGATAGGGAATCACCCCGAGGATGGGTACGAGGACTCGGCGCGACAATTCCACGACATTCGTTCGCTCGGCCACGCTCCTCATGGGGGCCGTCTCGTTGACGATCAGCCCGCACACTCGTAACCCTCGCACTCGCGCAACCTCGAGAGTCAGGAGTGTGTGGTTCAGCGTGCCGAGGCCACGCCTCGCGACGACGACCAGCCCGAGATCGAGCCTTTCGACGAGGTCGGCAACCGTCTCCGTGTCGGTCAGCGGACAGAGTAACCCGCCGACTCCCTCGACGAGGGCCGCGCCCCCTCGGGTCATTCGACGCAGCACAGCCGCCGATAGTTCCTTGAGAGTCAAGGTTCGCCTCGCCAGCCGGGCCGCCACGGGCGGAGCGGCCGGCTCCGCGAAGACGAAAGGGGTGATCGTGTCGAAATCCTCGTCTCCCGCAGCAAGCCCGAGTCGCCGTGTGTCGTCGGCGACCGGGCCGGTCGCGCCAGTCGCGACGGGTTTGCATACGGCGAACGATCTGCCCTCGCGCCTCCAGCGCCGGGCGATGGCGACGGCGACTTCCGTCTTGCCCACGTCGGTATCGGTGGCAGTGATGAAGAGGCCGCGCATGGTGGGGTTACGTCGAGGATGAGGGTAGAGCGATGAAATGCCCGTTCTGGCCGGCTCTCGATAGATTATAGTGGTTGCGATCCGTCGCGCGTGCCGGATACTTTGTCGGAAGGGTCGAGATCGTTCCATCCCCAGTGGGTGCGCCTATGTCCGTCCAATGTTCCCTCATCGTGATCCGGATCGCCATCGCCGAGGTGAGCGGCGACCCGATCGCGGACGACCTACAGGAACGCTTCCTGGCGTTGTACGAGCAGTCCGGGGCGACCCACGCCATCGTGGACTTGCGGGGCGTGACCTACCTGTCGAGTGTAGGCGTCGGGCCGTTACTCGCCCTGGGTCGGAAGGTGCGCGAGCGGGAAGGGCGGTTGATCCTCTGCTCGATGGCTTCGAACGTCGAGAGCGTGTTCCACGCGACGAAATTGATCGGGACGGTCCACGGAAGCCCCGCCACCTTCGAACACCAGGCCAACGTGCCGGTTGCCGTGCAGAGCCTCTATCGGGGCGAGTGAGGCGAAGACGACCCATTCGCCTCAGATGCACACCGTATCACTTCCCAGGGATCTCGAACCGACTCAACTGCTCGATGAGTTGGCGAAGGTCTTCGATCGACAGTTTTGCCAGCTCTTGCTCTGACATCAGAGGCTGCTTCAGCACTCGCTGGATCCCTCGGATTTCACCCTGCAATGAGCCTCGTTCCATGCCCTTCTCCATGCCCTTCTCCATGCCTTTTTGCATGCCCTTTTCCGTGGCGTTGGCGGCATCGGTCTGGATCTGGTTCATGTCGCGTCTGAACTTCTCGCGGCTCTCGTAACGAGCGCGTTCCTCGGCGTCTTGACTCATCCGCATGAGAACCTCCATCGCCTTCTTGATCGCCAGATCGTTCATGGTCTCTGGCAAATGTTCCGTGTCCAGCAACGCTCCGTGTCCGAAATAGTAGCACCACCGATCGAGGGGCGTGACGACCTCCTCGGCGCGCCTCGTGAACTTGGGCAGTTCGACGATGGTAAGCCCGAAGTGGTTCGACAGCACCACCCCTGTCCTACGATCGACCATCTCGAACTGGTTCAGGAATTCATCCGGCGTCTGGTGGAACAGTCGGCCGTTGATGAAGCAGATCGTGTAGGCCGCGCTGAGGTTCGTGAAGTCTTCCGCTACCTGGAGTTGGCCCGAGAATAGTTTGGCCCAGTAGTAGATCAGTCGCTCGATGATCGCCTCGTGGGGGAACATCTGCATCTCGACATCGAACAGCCGTCCCGAAGCATCTCTTGCCTTGATGTCCAGTATCGACAGCTTGGCGTCGGAGTTCTCCTTCTCGTTGAACGGGTTGATGATCTGGACTGCCGACACCGGGAAGCCGAGGACTGCTTCGAGGAGGTTCGTCAGCAGGTCGGTGTTCGACTCGCTGCCGAACACCTTCTTGAACGCATAATCCACCTTCGGATCGATTCCTGGGATCATGACGCCTAGTTTCCATGAAAAATCAAGGGATCCGTGATCGTGGCTGACTCGAATGTGACTACGGAAGTCGGCATTCGAGATGCGATGCCCCGGAGCTTATCGTTTGCAATCGGTATTCATCCGTGGCTTCGCCCTAACATCCCGGACAACCTCTCATTTCTTCTCCGTGACCGTCAGCTCGATCGACTTCGAGGTCAGGGTGACGGGCGTAATCCGTCCCATTCCTTTCCCGATGAACACGGGGTTCGGGTTGGCCTTGCCCTTGCCCTTGCCGCCGCCTGGAGCGACCTGGCGTCCCGGTTGATCGTAGAGGTAGGTAGAGAAGGTCGCGGTCAGTGTGTACTTGCCCGGCTCGGTCCAGAAGGTCTGGATCGACTGGGTGTTTGAACTGTTCCCCGTCAAGCGCTCCAGTGGGATCTCATATTTCTCGCCCGGTTGGAGGATGTGGATCGCTATCTTTTCTCGCACGATCGGGGTCGTGCGCGTCGTGATGCCTTTACCCTGGAGGTCGAGCGTCCGTTTCGTGGCGGTCCCCGTGACGCGCAGGCGCTGCTGGATCTTCGAGACGTTGACCAGTTCCAGAACCAGATCGACGGCGGGCGCTGAGACCGACCCGTCGGCGATCGCCTTCTTGTAAGCCTCTGCGGTCATGCCGCCCCGGTCGAGCGCGTAGGTCGTCTTCTTCGCGACGAGGCGCAACACGACCGGCCCGACCGGCTTCTCAGGCTCCGGCTCGGGGCTTGGCTCGCCCGGCTTCTGGGCGTAGAGTATCGTGGTGGCGAGGATCAACGCCAACAGGGCCATCCGATGAGGTTTCATGAGTCTGGCCTCCGGGTCGTGCAGGTATTGCTGGTTGGATCATATCAGACGGTGAGGCGCTCGACGACTGGGAAAAGGGAGAATTATCCCCGGAGTGGTTGTGCTTCGCATGGCTCATGGGACGATCTCCTTGTGAGGTATCGCCCTTCCGCCTATACTGAGTAGCTGTGGGCGAAATATCGCGAGGTTGCACGAGTCGAGACGCTCCAGAGCCGGGGGAAGCAGTCGCATGGACGAGTTGCACCACGAATGCGGGATTGCCGCGATCTACCACCTTTCGGGGGGCCAGCCCTCGCGCCTGGCTCCCCTCGCGGGACCGGAGCAGGTCTCGCGCCTCATGCCGCGCATGCTCCTCGACTTGCAGAATCGCGGCCAACTCGCCGCCGGCCTCTCCTCCTACGACCCCCGCCGCGAGAAGCTCCTCTCCACCTACAAGCAGATCGGCACCGTGATCGAGGCGTTCCGACTCAACCACCAGGGCGAGTACGAAGAGATCATGCAGGAGTTCGCCGGACGGGCCGCCATCGGCCACGTCCGCTACGCCACCTGCGGCGCGACCGACGTGAGCTACGCCCAGCCGTTCGAGCGCTCGCACGGCTGTAAGTGGAAGTGGTTCTCGTTCGCGTTCAACGGCCAGCTCGCCAACTACGCCGAGCTGCGCGACCAGCTCCTCACGCAGACCGACTACCACCTCACGCGGAACACCGACACCGAAATCATCATGCACTACCTCAGCCACGAGCTGAGCAAGGCGGGCGACGAGCGCCCCGACCTGTTCGAGGTCTTCCGCAACCTCGCCCTGAAGTTCGACGGTGCCTACAACCTCGTCTTCCTGAACGCGCGCGGCGACATGGTCGTCCTGCGCGACCCCAACGGCTTCCGCCCGCTCTGCTACGCCCAGGACGGCCCCCTGTTCGCCGCCGCCAGCGAGAGCGTCGCGCTGCTCAACCTCGGCTTCGACAAGGTCGTCTCCCTCGAGCCGGGCGAGATGATCCTCATCGAGGACGGCGACATCCGTAAGGAGCGATTCGCCCCGGTGCAGACGCCCTCGCACTGCTTCTTCGAGTGGATCTACTTCGCCAACGTCGCCAGCACCCTCGACGGCCGGGGCGTCTACACGGCGCGGTCGGCCCTGGGCCGCGAACTCGCCCACCTCGAGCGCCACATGAACAAGGTGCCGCTCGACAAGGACACCATCGTCGTCCCCGTGCCGGACACCGGCAAGGCCGCCGCCGACGCGATGGCCTACGAACTCGGCCTGCCGAGCGTCGAGGGGCTGATCCGCAACCGCTACATCGGCCGGACCTTCATCGAGGGCCAGAACCGGGCCGAGCGCGTGCAGTTGAAGTACACCCCTCTCCGCGAAGTCCTCGAGGGCAAGCGCGTCCTGCTCATCGAGGACACCATCGTCCGCAGCACGACCATGAAGGCCCTCCTGACCGACCTGCGCCGGCGCGGCGGGGCGAAGGAGATCCACGTCCGCGTCGCCTGCCCGCCGATCGTCGCGCCGTGCTTCTACGGCATCGACATGTCCACGGTCCGCGAGCTGTTCGCCCCGCGATTCATCAAGGGCGGCCGGATCACCGAGGAGGAGCAGGAGGCGATGGCCGCCGAGTTGGGGGCCGACTCGCTGGCCTACCTCCCGGTGGAGGCCATCGCCGCGTCGATCAACCTCGACCCGACGCAACTCTGCCGGGGCTGCCTGACGGGCAAGTACCCGACGCCGACGGGCGAGAAGCTATATCAGTTGTCCCTCCGTCAACGCAACACGCCCGCCACGAATGGGCGGACGTATGAGTTGACCGGGAGCGCGTCGCCGGCGTGACCACAGATGTTTGGCCGCAACGCGGAGCGCGCGGTCCGGCGCGCTCCGCGTTGCGTCGCGGCTAGACGTTATCGCGTCCACCCGATTATGAAGTTCGCCATCCCCTTCTGATTCGCCTCGCTCGGCACCGTCAACTTCGTGAGAGGCTTCCCCTCGGCATCGACGCTGATGATCGTGCCGCGCGGGCGGCAGGTGTCCACCTTCATCGGCTCGTGCGTCGTCACCTGGCCGACGTTTCCGGCGCGGTCGGCGGCCTCGACGCGGACGTAGAACTCGTAAGGCATGTCCTTCGGCATCGTCCAGTCCATCTTGCCCGTGTTCGGCAGGCCCGTCACGGCGGGCGTCCAGGGGCCGTCCTTCGACTTGCTCGTGCAGATCGTGATCGGCTTGTCCTTCATGTGCAGGTCGGTCGCTTCCCAATTGACGTAGAGCATACCGGCGTCCGGCCCCTTGCCGACGTGGCACTCGGTCATCTTGACGACGGGCTTCGTCTCATCGACTTCGATCCACATCTGGGGGGCTTCGCCGTGCTTCGGCGCGGGGGAGGCCAGGCCCAGGCCGTTGCGGACGACGATGCTGAAGCCGTACAGGCCCTCCTCGGCGACGTGGACGACGAGCGGCCCGCTGGGGGGCGGCTCGTTGCTGTAGCGCTGCCACGACTTGCCGTCGCGCGTCGCCCACAGTTCGACCGACGACACGCCGGACGGCCCGACCTCGCTGATCGCGAAGTTCAAATGCACGCGGCGACTGTTGACGAGCGTCGTCGGGATGGGGGGACTCTCAGCGCAAATAGACCCGGTCAGGCCGCTGTCGAAGTTCACTCCCAGGCCGGAGCCGACCACGCCGCTACACATCTTTGCCTGGACCGGGGCGATCGAGGGCAGCGTCGTGGATGTGCCGATCGCGGGCAACACCTCGATGTCGCCCTTCTCCGGCACCAGCGCCACCGCCGGGACGATGATCTCGCCCGCCGGCACCCGGCAGATCGTCGCGAGAACGCCCGCCACCGCGAGCCCGGACACCAGTATCGCCGTCCATAAACGAATTCGCATATTGATTTTCTCCTGAAATCGCCGAACCGGCCAGGGTCGTCAGCGGGAGGCCGGCCCGCGAGCGGGTGGGTTATACGAAGTTGTCGGAAAGATTAAAGATGAACTCGAGGAATGCCGGGGGGTAGGGTGGTCATCTAGCCGAGACACTCAGAACGTGTATTGCGGAGAGTTCGAGATCCATACTTTCTCCGTCTCCACCCGGTTGATCCTGCTACGAGGATGAAGAATAGCGAACTCCTCGGCTCGGTTCACTTCGCCCGGCAGGTCGTACTTTTGGAAGGAATATACTTTCTTACACAGGGAACAACGTTCCTGAGTGTTGAAGAAGGTATGTCCGTTCTCTTCAAACACATACTCGATCTCCACCCACAGCTGTGGGGCTTCCCCCGTGCGCGGCGTGGGCGGGGCTGGACCGTCCACGTCATCGACGACGACGCGGAGGCCGTATCGGCCCTGCTCGGGGAGGGTGACGAGGAGCGAGTCGCCGAGTAACTCGTGCTGGTAGCGGTGCCACGTCCAGCCGTCTCGGGTAAGCCACAGTTCGACGAGGGCCGTATCCCATCGTCCGACCCCGACGGTGTCGAGGTGCAGCTTCAGGCGACGACTGTTGATGGAGAGAAAGGGAACCTCCGGTAGATGGAGGATCTTCAGATCCTCGAGGGTATGCCCCCTTTGCGGGAAGCCTTCTCCACAGGATGAGCCGGGCTTCACCATTTTAGCGTAGAGATGGAGCCACGGCGGCCTCGGTCCAACGTCCATGATCGGCAGGGCTAGAGACCCTGTCAGGATCTCGCGAGTATAGGATACCCCGTCACTATTTTCACTGGCCCAACCTATGATGAATGAGAATCGGCAAGGGAATCTCGACCGCGCTGCTTCTTGGCTCGACAGAGATAGACCAACTCGGACCTTCTCCTTTTCCTTCCACTCCACACGCCGCATCAGCCCCAGGTCCACTTCCGGCCCGGCGCTCGTGACCGCCTTCTTCGCGGCGTCGAGCATCTCCACGGCGACCGGCCCTTGCGACCACTCGACGAACGGCGCGGCGCACTCGCCCACCGCAGGCACCACA
Source organism: Planctomycetia bacterium (assembly GCA_025356615.1). Classification (GTDB taxonomy): domain Bacteria; phylum Planctomycetota; class Planctomycetia; order Gemmatales; family Gemmataceae; genus JANXSH01. Next base: position 7,094 of record JANXSH010000108.1, read on the forward strand.
CAGGACACGACCAAGGCAACCCACAGGCGAATCGGCATCGGGGGACCCTCCGAGAGATGTGCCGGGAGTCGGCGTGCGGGGCAGCATACAAAGTGCCCTGGAAGAAGATAGGCGAAGTCGTGGAGGCGCTGGGCTGGGGGGGCCGGGTGGTCGAGTCCGCGAGGCGGGCCTATAATTACTGGAGAAACCCACCGAATCTCCCACCCAACGGAGTATAGAAGATCCATGAAAGCGTTCGTCACGAAGCCCGCGCCCGACTTCACGGCCCAGGCGGTCATCAAGGGGCAGTTCAAGGAAATCAAGCTGTCCGACTACCGCGGCAAGTACGTCCTCCTGTTCTTCTACCCCCTCGACTTCACGTTCGTGTGCCCGACCGAGTTGGTCGCCTTCAGCGACCAGATGGGCGAGTTCACGAAGCGCGGCTGCGAAGTCCTCGCGGTGTCCGTCGATAGCCAGTTCTCCCACCTCGCCTGGACCAGCATGCCGCGCAAGGCCGGCGGCCTCGGCGACATCGCCTACCCCATCGTCGCGGACCTCAACAAGACGATCTCGCGCGACTACGGCGTCCTAATCGAAGAGGCTGGGATCGCGCTGCGCGGCCTGTTCCTGATCGACAAGGCCGGCATCATCCGCCACTCGCTCGTCAACGACCTGCCGATCGGCCGGAGCGTCACCGAGGCCGTCCGCACGCTCGACGCGCTGCAACACTTCGAGAACAACGGCGAGGTCTGCCCCGCCGATTGGAGCAAGGGGAAGATGGCGATGAAGCCCGATGTCGAGGGGTCGAAGACGTATTTCGAGGCGGCGAACAAGTAAAAGGCCGTCGATTCGCCTGACGCGACCCCCTTCGCTCGGCATCAGCGCGGCTCGATCACGAACGTCGGCACCG
>JANXSH010000953.1 GCA_025356615.1 Planctomycetia bacterium
GTTCTGGCCGCCGTTGTTCTGGCCGCCGTTGTTCTGGCCGCCGTTGTTCTGGCCGCCGTTGTTCTGGCCGCCGTTGTTCTGGCCGCCGTTGTTCTGGTTGTTCACGTTGTTGTTGTTGGCCATCAAGTTACTTGCCTTGTACGCCGGCCTCACCCCCATGACCCCGATGGCAGGGCCGGGATTCGATGGGAAGCGGGGCCGATACTGAGTTTGGCCCTTGGTCGGGCTGGGCGTGGTCAACACCAGGACGGTGGCCAACAGGCCCAGCGCGTAGGCGAATTGCAGCAGACGGTTGTAGGACAGCATGAACGGATTCCGAAGTGGGTAGAGAGTTCGACATGCGCGTGCGAACGATTCGTCGCGCTCGTGACACCACTGCTTCCCCGAATGAGGCGCAGGCTCGGAGAGCCTACAAAAGTGAATGCAACGATTTCGATGGACTACCTTGCACCGGGGTAATTCATCCTAGCAAACCACTTCACACTAATGATTCTCATCTAATATGCCCCACTCGTCAAGCACATCCTCTGGAAACTGCGCGGATTGCCTGTTCGCCCTGATCGATTGTTCCGTCATCCTGGTTTCGCTCGGCGAATGAGATTCGTGTCGCCGGGGCGAATTCCCAGGAACTGCTCTTGACGTGGCGGGGCGAAACGCTATCGTCCGCCATCCAAACAGTCTACCGTCATGCAACGCGCCAGCCGTCTCCGAGGTTCTCGGGGTGGGGCTAGCGGTCGAGGTGCGGCTCGGGGGAATTAGCCGCCATCGATCTGCGTGATTGCGCCGTCGGCACGGAGGAGGGGGTCTTATGCGCAGAAAATCCTTTCGAGGGGCGTGGCTGATGGTGGCCTGGATGGCCCTTGCCCCGGCGATGGCATGGGGGCAAAATCCAGGCGCGTCCTATGCTCCCATGAGTTCGCCGCTGCCGCTGCCCATCGGCAGTAACCGGCCCGAAGACGGCGGGTTCTTCGCCTTCGCCCAGGCGACCTATTTTACGGCCACGACCCCGCTCAAATCCCAGGTGGTCGGCGTTCGTGGCTTCGTCGATCGGGACGGCTCGATAACGGGCGTCGTCGATACGTTCGTCGGCAGTAGGCAAACAGCGCTCAACGTCAACCAGTTGACGGGGTCTACTACCTACGTCCCCGGCACCGAGATGGGGATCGGGTGGAAGTTCCGCGAAGGCTCCTCGATCGCCCTGAATTGGACCTTCTTCTCGCAGGCCCACTACCGCGCCGGGGCCACCCTGTCGCCTCGGGTCGGCGTCCTCGACCAGGCCCTGGCCAACTCGTTCCTCTTCGCGGACGTGTTCAACATCCCGCCGCAGTATTCCGGGCCGGATAATAAAATCGTGCTGAAGAATTCGCCCACTGGCGTTCAGCCCTCCGCCCAGGCGGCGTTCGGCATCTGGAACGGGGCCAGCATCATGACCATCGACTTCCTCCAGCGCTTCCAGCAGTATGAGGTCATCTACCGCGAGGCGATCTTCGAGACCGAGACGTATCGCCTCAACGGCCTCGTCGGTCCTCGCTTCGCCTGGATCTGGGAACGATTCGCCTGGCGCACGACCTCGCTGGACTCCACCGGGCTTGGCGGCCCCCAGGATGTCGGCCTCTACACGAACATCGTCTCGAACCGCATGTACGGTGCGGTCGCCGGCTGCGAGCAGGAATACTACCTCGGCCACGGCCTCGTCCTCCAGTGGAAGCTCGAGGGGGCCATGTTCATCGACACGGTCAAGGTCCGCGCCAAGTACGAGACCGGAGACAGGTTCAACGGCTTGCCGGAGAACAAGCGGGCCAAGAGCCTCTGGAGCCTCGTCCCCGAGGCCGACACGAGCGTCGGGATCATGTGGTATCCGACCGAGTTCGTACAACTCTACCTAGGCTACGAGGTCATGGGCTTCCTGAACACGCTGGCCGCTCGGCGTCCGATCGACTTCGACTACAGCAACCTCGACCCGCACTGGAGCCACACCGGCCGCCTGTACCAGGGCCTCAAGGCCGGCTTGGCCATCACGTTCTGAGACGTGCACACGTCGCGGTGAGAGAATCACCAAGCCCACCGGGTCGATCCCGGTGGGCTTCTCCCCATTCGGGCGAAAATTCTCTCGCCTCGGGCGGCAAAGCCGCAAAAAAGATCCTACACTTGCCTGGCGAGAGTGTTCCCTTCGAAGTGATGGAATCGTTCCCATGCAGGGCCGCGTCTTCCTAAACCGATACGAGACGATCCGGCTGCTCGGCGAGGGCGGCATGGGCCGCGTCTACCTGGCCCGCCAGACCGATCTCGGGCGGCAAGTCGTGGTGAAGGTCATGCACGACCACATCGCCGCCGACCCCGCCTTCCGGATGCGGTTCCAGCGCGAAACGCTGTTGACCGCTCGGTTCCAGCACCCCTACGCGGTCTCCGTCTTCGACGCCAGCCTCGACGACCCCGAGGGGCCGTGCATCGTCATGGAGTACATCCGCGGCGAATCGCTCGACACCATCCTCACGCGCAACAAGCGCCTCGACATCTCGCGCGTCGGCCGACTGCTCCAGCAAGGCTGCGAAGCCCTCCAGGCCGCCCACAACGAGGGGATCATCCACCGCGACCTCAAGCCCGCCAACTTGATGGTGGTCGATCCCGACACGCCCTACGAGATCATCAAGGTCATGGACTTCGGCCTCGCCAAGTTGGTCGGCCCGGAGTCTCTCGCGAGTACGACGAACCACGATTTCGCCGTCGGCACCCCCGGCTACATGTGCCCCGAACAGGCGCGCGGCGAAGAAGTCGATCATCGCGGCGACCTCTACTCGCTCGGCGTCATCCTGTTCGAGCTGCTGACGGGCCGACTGCCCTTCGCCGGGCGCGGGACCATGGAAGTCCTCCTCGCGCACGCCACCGAGGAGCCTCCCACGTTCTCGACGGTCGGGGCCTTCGGGATCGTCCCGCCGGCCATCGAGCGCGTCGTCATGGCCTGCATGGCCAAGAATCCCAACCACCGGCCGCGCAACGCGCGGGAACTCTCCGAGATGTACCAGGACGCCCTCTCGTCCGTGCAGGCCCAGCAGGCCGCCGGCGTCGGCGTCCCCTCGCTCCTGCCCCCGCCGCGCACCCCCCGGCTCCGCCCGGCACGGTCGGCAAACGGCGTCGGCCTCGCCCCGGTCGGGTCGCCCGCCTCTGGTCCCGCCGTCCAGGCGATGTACTCCCCCGTCACCCCGCTGCCCGTACCCGAGCCGGTCGTCGTCAAGGCACCCAGCCTGCCCGCGCCCGTCCAAATCAACGACCCCAACGCCCTGGTTCAATACCTCGAGGCCTGGATGCCCGAGACCATCGCCGCCTACAAACTGCGCGGCTTCATCCACGAGTCCGGCGGCGAACTCGTCGAGAGCGTCCCCGGCCGGATCTGCGTCCGCCTCGGCGGCAGGGGCTGCGCCTACGCCGCGCCCACTCGCGGCCTATCCTGGCTGGGCATCGGCCAGCGACCGCCCCTCGAGGTGACGCTGCACTTGCAGCGCGCCGACATCGTCCGCGACAACCAACTCAAGATCACCGTCGTCTTCCGGTCGCCCGGCAAGAACATCGGCACCGATGTCGCCTGGCGTGCCATCTGCAACCAGGTCTTCGTCGATCTCCGCGCCCACCTCATGGCCCAGAACCAGTCGGTGCCCAGTTCGGCCGGGTGAGTCTCACTCTACTACCTCGGCACGGGTGAAGATGACTGAGGGGCGCTGCGAAGACCTAACCCCCTAACCCCCTTCCCTAAAAGGAAGGGGGAACCGGATTCGCTACGACGATGGTTCGCGGGTCGGCCACGGGGTTCCCCTTGATCGAACTCGCCCTCCGCGTGGTGCCCTCGCCTCGCTCGACCTGTCGTTTATACACAAGGCGAATCGATACGGGACGCAGAGCGTCCGCAGGGCATTCCCACGCGGAGCGTGGGAACGAGATACGGGACGCAGAGCGTCCGCAGGGCATTCCCACGCGGAGCGTGGGAACGAGAAAACCCACCCCTCTCGTTCCCACGCTCCGC
>JANXSH010000956.1 GCA_025356615.1 Planctomycetia bacterium
GAGCCTCGAGTATCTCGTCGGATAGTTTGCGGGCGTCTGGCAGGGTGATAGTCATGATACGTTCCTCCTTCTTCCCTCTATACTTATTATACGCTGGTCCAACCTCCACTTATTGATGATCTATCGGGCCGGGGTAATACATGCCTTCAGACCGCACTCCACGGCGTAGCCAGCCAGGTAATAGGCCGCCGACCATTGCCCGCCAACGAGCAAGAGGCTCGCATCGACGATGCGTTCTTCGGCCATCGCCTGGAATTCGAGCCGGTTCACCGTCGAGGCTCCGTTGGGACTGCGCGGGACACCTGTGCTATACTAGCCATGCGCGAGGGACACAGCCAGCTTAAGATGCAGACGAGGGGGATCGGATGACCGAGGCAAAATGGCTCGCCGACCAGCAAGGTGCGAAGTGGATGATCTCGTACCTGCTCATGGTTCGGGGCGACTCGATCGCCCCCCTCTTATTGCTCCCAGAATAGGCCTCCCAGGGCAAGGGGAATCGGGAAGCATGTAGAGTGGGCACAGCGACGCGCCCCCCCCACCAAAGGAGATCGGTTCAACCCTACCCCGCACGGAAACGCTCTTGGGGGTGTCAGAAAAACCGACAAAGCGATGGATAATCCGACATGCCCATCCGCTCTTCTCCGGCGGGTCCGATTCGTTCCGCCATCACAAGTATAATCTCATCAATGACTTTCACCTGTTCTCGGTCAAAAGGATAGCCTGGGCATCGGATTTGCTAACCTGTTGCCGGCCCGCTCGAAGGAGGTGTCATTTGATGAAGCCCCTGTGCTCCTTTCGTCTCCTAACGGACACCAAGGACGACGTGACGTTCGTTCGCCTCGACGGAGACCATATCCACCTCGACGAAATGGCTGCGATCCGTTTGAGGGAGGGCCTCCAGGCGCTCGTGGAGACCGGACGAAATCGACTGTTTCTGGATATGGGCAACATCGACTTCCTGACCAGTACGATGGTGGAAACGCTCCTGAGCCTGCACCGCAAGGTGAACTCCGTGGGGGGGCACCTTGCGGTCTCGAACCTGACCCCCATCGTCGCCGAGGTCTTCGCCGTCCTCCAACTGGCATGCGTCCTCGACGTTCGGCCGGTCTGTCGATAGGCCCGGCAATATACTCGACGCGGGGGACGAGGACACGAGTCGTCGGATGCGCCTCCCCGGTGCGGGGAGGTTCCCCCTCGTAGACTAGACACCTCGCCCTCGTGGCTGGGTATTCTCCGAATCGTGTCCTCGTCCCCCGCGCCTCGTTGCCAATTCGCTAATCGAGCGGGACGGAGCGCTTACCAGCCCGACGGAAGGCTTTGTAATCGGCCCGGCCCATGAGGGCGAGGACGCCGGCCAAGATCAGTCCGAGGCCGCAAAGGAGGCCGACTCCTCCGGTGATGGTGATGATGAGCGCCGCCTGATCGGCACCGGGTCCGGCATTCTTCTGGGCTATCGCAGTGAATAGGGCAAGGCCACCGAGGAGGGCCACGGCTCCTAACCCAGCGTTGAGCAGGCCGATGACGATCGATCCGATGCCATTACCCAGGGTGTCCTTGGCGGTCCCGTTGACGCTCTGCGTGCCGACGAACAGGAAGGCGATGCCGAACGCAATGCCAACGAAGGAGCCGCATCCCCCGCCGATCACTTTCGCGCCGTCAGCGGCATTCGCGCCAGCTGCGGCATTCTCGCGGGCTGCCGCACCCACGAGGGCAAAATTGACCACGGTGTTGATTAGGATCAGGGAGCCGAAGATGATCCAGATGATTCCCGCCGTGCGGATCAGCCTGGGGACGGTACGCACGGTGTAGGAATCGTCGCGATCGTCCGGCTCGAAGTCATCGCGCGGCCTTGATCGTCGCGGTGGGTCGGCTGAGTAGTCATGATCGTCTGGCATGGCAACACCTGGAATGGATGTGAATGGACACACCCGTTGTACGAACGACCCGGCAGAGTGACCAGGAATGCGTCACGCAATGCTCACCATGACGTTGTAGCACGCATGCGTGCCGACCGCGATGCCGAACCCGCGCATTTGGTAGAGGATCGCGAAGTACAAGCCGGCCACCACTCGAAACAGAAACAAGTAGTTGGAATATTCCTGCCCGTAAGGGCCGATGTGGTGGGCCAGCGAGAAGACGACCGCGCTGGCCATCGCGGCGAGGAGGACCGCGAGCAACCCGGAGAACTCCATCGCCCGCAGGATCAGGATGACCCCCGTGAACAGCATCAGGCGGAACACCGTCTCCTCGTAGATGCCCGCGCCGAGGTAGGTCACGACTTGCCGCATCGCAGGCTCGGCGGCGGCGAGCGTCGGCGACTCGATCTCGGAATCGACCTCGACCGGCACCGACAACTCGATCCCCGCCTGCAACAGCAGCGGCGCGAGGATGCGACTGAGCGTCCACAGCCCCAGCGAGAAGCCGATGCTCTCGATCATCATGCCCGTCAGCGTGCCCATGAGGTCGCCGGGCCGGTCGGCCCACCGGCACCACGTCCAGCCCACGAATCCGATCACGAGCAGCGCGGGCGGCAGCCAGAACAGCGCCGACCCCAGGCCGAACGCGGAGCGGATCCAATGGTCGGCCCCGTTGCGGATCGTCTCAGGATTTTGGCCGCCCAGGACGAGGACACCCGTCTCGTAGATGACGAGCAGCGGCAGGACGAAGAGCAGGCAGGGCCACGGATGGCGGGTCGCCGGCATGTAGCCGATCGGCGTAGTCATACCATCTCCAAGAGTTTTCAGTTTTCAGTTTTCAGTTTCCAGTTATCAATCGAGAGGGGTTGAGGTCGCGTTGGCTCGGCCTCGTCCTCACCGAAAACTGAAAACTGAAAACTGAAAACTCTTCATCACGCCGCCCATTGCGGGAAATGCCGCCCCAACACCTCGTGACGCTCTTCCGCCGTCAGCAGTCGGACGATGCTGTGATGCTCGGCCTGGGCGAGATCGAGGTGTTCGGGGCGTGCCAGAGGCTCCCCCCGCGCGTCGGTCAGCAGGGCGACGACGGGGCGAGAGGGCGCTCGCAGGTCGGTCGGCGAAGGCGGGGTCGCGACGACGACGGCGAGCGGGCCGTGGGCGAGTTCGACCACCGACCCGACGGGGTAGAACGATAGCGCCAACAGGCACTCCGCATGGAAGCGATCGAGTTCGCCCTTCTCCGCGAGCATCAGCGTGTCGGCGAGGGCCGTCCGGGTCGGGCGGGCGGGGCGGTGCGGGCGGACGCAGCACAGGGCCGAGTACACGTCGCAGACCGCGAGGAGGCGGGCGAGGGGGCGGATGCGATTGCCCTTGAGCCCGTCGGGGTAGCCCGTCCCGTCGAGGCGCTCGTGGTGCGAGCAGACCGCCTCGGCGAGCCACGGGGCGTCGGGGAAGATCGCCGCGACCATTTGCGAGCCGACGACCGGATGGCCCTCGATGAATCGCCGGCTCTGCCCCTCGATCGGTTCGGGGGACATCAGGATCGGCGCGGGCACGCCCAGCATACCCACGTCGTGGATCAGCCCCGCCAACACCGCCTCGACCGGCCGGATCTTCATCTCGGGGTCGAGCCGGACGACGCGCGCCAGGATCCGCGCGACCGTGAGGCCGTGGCAGGCGACGAAACGCGGCACGTCGGCGGGATCCCCCGCGAGGAATCGCAGCGGGCGACACTCGCGGGCCTCGTCGAGGATCTCCTCCGCCAACCGGCGGAGGTGCGTCGCGTCGATGGCCTGGCCCGAATCGATCGCGACGAGCAGACCCGCGAGCCGGTCGATCTGGGCTTGCTCGTTCGCCTGCCGTCGGCTCCCGGCCATGAGGGTCCGCAATCGGCCCGCGACCTCCTCGAGGTTGACCTCGAGGCCGCGGCAGAGCTGCATCTGTGCCGTGGGCGAATCGGGCATCAGGGCGACGGTACGCAGGGACGTGTCGATCATCGCGACCGTGTCGCGGTAGAGCGACCCCAGCGTTAGCGGAGGCGTGCCCACCGAAGCGAACGTGTCCGCCAGACCCCGCAGGGTGCCCAGGAGATCGCGACCCTGTTCCAGCACGCGCCGGGCGCGGGCCGTCAGGCGCTGGGGTTGGGGCGTCGCGGGTGCCGACGAGACCACGGGGCGAATCGCCACATCGAGGGCGGCGTCCTTGTCGCTTGCGATGCGCAAGGATCCCTCGAAGGAGCCGCCCTCGGCCGGCTCATCACCGATGCCGGCGAGGAGCGCCGTGGCGGCCGAGCGCGCCTCGTTGGCGAGTCCCTGGGCCTGGTCCAGGCGCTGTCGCAACGCGGAAATCTTCGTCAGTAGGGTTCGCGTCTCGCTCATTGCCCAGTTCTCCTCGTCGGTCCGGACGAACCCGCCGGACCAGGCAAACCTGATCTCTCGAGCGCGAACTCCAAAGCGGTATCTTGGGAATCGGCCCGCGAGATGAAGGGACTTTAACGCCTCTGCCGGATATGCGCGAGAAGCGGAGATCGCGGAGGAACCTGCGACGGGTCGCGGTAATCTGGGAGTGCCTGCGAAGGGTGGAAGGCGAGGCTGTCATTTATACACAAGTCGCAACGAGACGGGACGCAGAGCGTCCGCAGGGCATTCCCACGCAGAGCGTGGGAACGAGATCGACGCGGAGCGTAGGAACGAGAAAGGATGGTTTCTTTTCTCGTTCCCACGCTCCGC
>JANXSH010001006.1 GCA_025356615.1 Planctomycetia bacterium
ATGCGTTGGTCGGTAGCGGGGGCGCACGCGCTATGCCATGTGCGAGCCTTGTACCGAAGCGAGAAGGGCCAGTGGGATGCCTTCTGGGAACGCCAGTTCACCAAGAGAATACCTGTTCAGCAACAAAAGTGACGCCTACACTCGCTCAGGGGTGTGGCAAATGTTTCGGGAGCCTGCGTACTGTAGTGGGGAATGCGGTATTTTATCGACGTAACTACTTATTTCATGGTAGCTGATCGCATGAGGTGCGGCGACTGGAGTTCTCCCTTGCCTTTTAGGGCATCGGGCAAGTTCGTTGAGTGGGCCGAGCAACGCCAGACCGAGTAGTGCCTGGCTTGTATGCGGGAAATCGAGCATCCGCGTCAGCGAGTTCGCTGATTTCGCGTTATGAGCGCACCGGCTCCACCCACTTCAAAGCCTCGGCCTTGGCAACCGCGACATCCCCCAATTCATGACGGCATACGTCAAGAGGAATGCCCCCCCACCGCCCAGGAATCCGTAGATACTCCCCGTGATGGCCTTTTCGGTATCGTGCAGGAATATGTAGGTGCCCGCGCCGAGGTAGGAACCCAGGAAGGTGAGGCGAAACGTGCCGTGGTTGCGGACCCCGCAGGCGGAGAGCAGCTGGCCCACGATGTTGCCGAGGATGGCCCCGGCGATCACCCCGACGAAGCCGAGCAGCAGGACGGCGAAGACCGCGCCGAACACTGTGCCGAGCGTCGCGCCGAGTAGTAGGCCGATCAGGAACCCCGGAGGCCGCAGGAGGGTGCGGCGCAGCAGCGCCTCGGATCGCGCCCCGAAGATGATCCCGATCACCCCGCAGAGGAGTCCCCCGCCCTCGGCCATCGCGACGGCGGAGTCGTCCGCCCACAAGATCGCCCCGAACAGCGCCCCGATGAGCAGGAACGCCAGCAACACCCGACCCAGGAGCATCTCGAGGCTGGGGAGGCGAGTGGAAAAGTTCGGGAATTGGGTCGGCGTGGCGTCGCCGGGCCTCGAGTCGACGAACCACTCGCCGTAGGCCAGCACGTCGTCGCCGATGTCGTAGTCCGCCAGCAGCGAGACCTCGTAGAGCGGGACGGTCTCGATCCGGTCCTCGTGAAGCACCTCGACGACGATCCCTTCCTCCTCGGCGTCGTCCTCCAGCGGGAGCAGGCACCGGAGGACGAGGAGTTCATGGCCGGGGGCGTCGTCGAACTGCGCCGGCTGGGGGAGGTTTAGGTTCTTGGTGAAGTATTCATGGAATCGACGCAGGGAGGCTTGATCGATCTTTGGCACCGGGTCGTCGCCCGTGAGGCCGAAGATTGCCCGAACTCGGTCTTCGGAGTCGTCGCTCTCCAAGGGGCGCGGCGAGAGTTTCTGGGGTGGGACGATGGCGAGCTGGCCGCCGGCATCCGCCTCCAGATCCTTGCCGAGGAGCCAGGTCTCGTCACCGTCCATGACCTCGCGTTCGCATCGGACCGTGTAGGCCGGCGTGACCTTCGACAGCGTCTCGGCACTCCAGCGGATGAGATACAATGGTGGACTCGTCTCGTCGATGTCCGCGACCTCGCCGGCCCAGCCGGCCAGAGGGATGTCCGGGAAATCGGGATCGAGGACACCAGCGCGGACGCGCACGCTATCGCCGACGGTGTAGCGCGGGCCGTCCCCAGAGGAGATGAGGGCTTTCGAGGGGGTGTCTTCCTTGGCCACAGTTATTCACTCTTCCGGGGAGCCGCCTGGAACAGGTATCCGTTAGCAACATCGAGAAACTCGATCCGCGACGCACTTCGGAGCAAGTTCGTTGCGACTATGCTCTCACGTCCAATCCTCTCCAGAGAACGAACGATTCGCCTCATTCCCTCGGGCTACGGATTCGGGAATTCAGCCACGACGTACCGACGTATCCAATCACAAATGAGACCAGACCAAAACCCGCGCCGTACAGGGAACCGGCGAGAGCTTCATTCGCGCCGAGCGTAAAGGCGTAGACGACGGCTCCGATGTAGGTGCCCAAGACTCCGAGAAAGAACGTGCTGTGGTTTCGGACCCCGCAAGCCGAGAGAACAACGCCTACCAGGATGCCGGCGAGGGTGCCGGGGATGGCCCAGGAGTACGAGAGGAGCAAGATCCCGATCGTCCCACCGATCACCGCAAGCTGTAGGCCGTTCAACAGCGTGAGACCGAATCCGGTCAATAGAGCGGATTGCCCTATCCGGGTTACGAAACGAATCCTGGACCCGTAGATGCCGCCGAACAATCCCAGAAGGCCGGCCCCCCACTGGGCCATCACCATCGCCCACTCATGGACCCAGAGAAGTGCTCCCGCGAGCGCGGCGAGCATGATGCAAGTGAGTGCGATCCGCCCGATATTGTATTCGGCATCGTCAGGTTCCTGGGCCTCGACTTCGACGGAGTGGCGAACAGATCCGACATGAACTCGAGGCTTGTCTACCTGGGATTCCTCCTCGTAGTCCTCGTAGTCCTCCTCGTCCTCGTCGTCCTTGTCCTGAAAGAACCACTCACTGTAGGCGTCGATGTCTTCGGAGACGGCGTTTTGTGACAGTAAGGAGATATCGTACAACGGGCCGGTCCCGACCTCGTCGCCTTGCTCCACTCGGACGAGCAACCCATGTTCCGTATTCGTCTCCGCGAATGGCAGAAGGCGAAGAATCGTCGCCGGTTTTTGGCTCAGCGGGGCACCGGAACAGGTGGCCGCCACGGGCACCTTCAGCTTCTTCTTGAAATGTTCGTGGAATCGCCGTAGGGACGACTCATCGACCTTGGGCAAGGGGTCGTCGCTCGTCAGTTTGAAGATCCCCCGGATGCGGTCCTGGGGATCGTCTTTGTCTAGCGGTGCCGGGCGAAGTCTCGTTGGCTGGGCGATGACGAGTGGGCCGCCGGTGTCCAGCACCAGATCCTTTCCGCCGAGCAGTGTCACACGGGGATCCTTACCCTCGCGATCGCAGCGGACACTATAGACCGGCGTGATCCGCTGCAACGTCTCGGGCGTCCACTCGACGAGGTATACCGGCGGATTGGCTCGCTCGATGTCCACGATTTCGCCAGCCCAGCCGGATAGCGGAAGGTCCGGGAAGTCGGGATCGACGACCCCGGCGCGGACGCGCACGGCATCGCCAACGGAATAGCGACGTTCCTCCCCGGACGGGACGATAGCTTTTGATTTGGAGACCTTCTTGGCCACAACTTTACCCTGAAACGACTTACCATCCCTCGGGCAAAACCTCGACGCCCGACAGCAACGTCTCGGCGACATCGGCATCGGGGCAAGCTCTCAGATCGATGAGGAGGTTTTGATCGATCGTGATGTTCCGAAACTCGCGCACCAACACACGACGGCTTCCCCCAGCCTCCACGCTTACATCAAGGCGGCGCAGAACCGCCTTCCCCTGGAGGGACACGTCGAAGAGACGACTCCCTGCGGGCAAGGCGTCCGGCTCGAGGAAGACCATACGCACAGTGTAGCGACGGGGTCCGGCCCTGTCCGCCCCGAGCGAGACGCTCAACTGCTTCAGCCCGCGCAGGCCGGACGCGCCGACCCACGCCAGCGGCGAGCCGGCGACCTGGCTCGTGTGCATGCGGAACTGCGTGGGTATCGTCGGCGTCGTGCGGACGTTCAGTCGAGGCGACGGGCCGCCGACGTGAGGGTAGTCCAGCCACATCGTCCCGTTGTCGGCCTTCCGGCTGCCGGGGGCACCGAGGTTGATGCCGACCTGTCGCACGACTCCCTTGAGAGAGCGGTTCGTGGTGAAGCTCCACGCCTCGACCTCCGGGTCGTGGATGAGGCCGATCGATGTCTGGTTCTGGTAGCTGCACGAGCAGGTGCGCGTGAAGTCCGGGCAGGTGAGGACGCCTCCAGCCGGGATCAGGTTGAGCGTACAAGCGGAGCGGAAGCCGCCGAGGTTCGCCGTGCCGCCGTCGTTGGACAGGTCGTAGTAGCCCGCCGACCCGCTGCGGAACAGGACGAGGTGTTCCGAGGCGGCGGGCGTGTTGCAGCCGTAGGTCCGCTCCCAGCGCCAGGGGATGGCGGTGCCGGTGAGCGTGTCGATCCTCTCGATCGGCTCGCCGGTTCGCAGGTCGCAGGCGGTGCCGGAGCCGGCGCGTGCGTCGCCGCCCTTGAGGACGCGGTCGCCGTGGATCAGCGCCGGGCCGAAGTAGTCGGGGCGGTTCCATAGGAAGCGCCCCGTCTTGCCCACGAAGGCACGCATCCCCGGAGCCTCGTCGGCGAGGGTGTCCCGCGACATCAGGCCCGATTCGACGAGGACATCGTGCGCGGCGGAGTAGCTGAGCCAGGTGCCGAAGGCGTCCCGGTCGTACTCCCAGAGTCGCTTGCCGGTGGCGAGGTCGAAGGCGACCACCCTTCCGGCGTGTGCCGTCTTGGATTTGGCCGGCGACGTGTCGAGGACCGGGCGGTCGATGGCGAAGAGGATCCCGTTGCCGACGACGATGCCGTTGTGGCGGAAGCCGAGGTTCGCATCGATGGAGAAGCGCTCCCTGCCGGTCCTGCGATCGAGGACCGTGAGGCAAGTGCTCGCGCCGACGGGGGCAGACTTCTTCTTGGAGGTCTTCGCGGTGCCGACTTGCCCGCTGCCCGCGATCAGGTAGTCTCCCGCGATGGTGAGGAAGGTCCAGGGCGGGGCAGGGGACTTGCTCTTGTGGGACAGGACGAAACGCTCGACGGTCTTTCCGGTGGCCGGGTCGAGGCGGAGGCAGGCGTCCTTGTAGGCGACGTAGACGCCTTCGGGGGTGGAGACGTAGTTGCTGCCCAAGGCGTTGGCACCCGGTTGATGCGATAAGTTGTCGTAGACCTTGCCGAGGCCGGGGAGCCTCGCTTCCCAGAGGAGTCGGCCCGTGTAGATGTCGATCGCGCGCAACACGTCCGGCCCTTCGATGAGGAGCCGCCCCTGGCTCACTTGGGGCACCGGCCCGTGGCCGTGGCGCGGGAGGATGGCCTGATTGCCGGGGCCGCCGAACCACAGGACGCCCAGCGGTGCCTTGACGACCTGGTCGCGCGAGACGCGGGTGTTCGCCGCGTCGGCGTTCTGGTGGGTCCAGTCGGCGCTGCCGGGTATCGCCCCCGGTCGGCGGATCAGGACGAAGTCGCCCTTCGTCTCCAGGGTCGTCTGGGCGTCCGACGATCGCGTGTCGTGGAGGCGTCGGAGGTCGTCCCGCATCTCAGACGGCAGGACGGCCACGCCTCCGTAGGGGCGCAACGAGGAGGTGAGCGACTCGAGCGACTCGGGGCCGGAGTCCTGATGGACGACGAGGCTTGCCGCGTAGGGCGGCAGGACGGTCGAGGTCGGGTCGCCGACGCGGACGCTGACGCGGTCTCCGCCGATGTCGGCGAGCTCGAGGCGCTCGCGGAGGTCGGCCACCACCGCGCGGTCCGGGTCGAAGACGAGGATTCGGAGGGTCGTCTTGCGGAGCAGCTCGGCGACCAGGGAGCCGTCCCCGGCCCCCCAGAGGACGGCGTAACCTTCCCGGACACCCGCAGCCGCGAGGAGCGCGTCGGCGTGCTTCGACGCATCCGGCGTCGTGGTCAACGGCGTCGGCACCGCCCTATGCGTCTTCGGCGCGTTCGGCTTCGGGCCGAAGGCGTAGATCCGGCCCTCACGGGTGCTGACGAGGACCATGTCGCCCGAGGCGACGAGGTGGACCGGCGAGCCGTCGATGGCGGCCTTCCAGGCGGGGTTGGCCCCTGGGACCAGAGGCAGGGCCATCGCGAACACCGAGTTCGGCGTCGCGCCGAAGAGTCTGTCGCCGGAAGCGACGAGGAGCGAGGCGCGGCCCACGGGCGCGGACGCCGTCGGCGTGCCGAGCCAGCCCTCCCCCGCTTGGCGGGATGCTCTCTTGCCCGTCTTGGCGTCCATTTCTTCGGGGCGTGCGTCGATGTCGTAGGCGCGCACATGGCCGGCCGAGGCGGTGAAGAGCGTCGGACCGAGGAAGGCGTTCGGCTCGCTCACCGGGCCGAGATACTTGCCATCGGCGGTCCCGAAGACGCCGCCGCCGTTGTGGTACAGGTCCGGGCCGAGGGTGATGTCGGGGCCGCCGCCGGCCTTGGACGACTCGTTGAGGCGGTAGTGGAGGCGCTTGCCCGTGTGGCGGTCGAAGCACGCGGGGATGCTCCGCCCTCCGGGGACGAGGAGCCGGTCGCCGCTGACGACGAGGGTGCCCTGCGGGGCGATGCCGGCGTAGGCGTCGGTGTTGTGCGGCTGCTTGATGTAGGTCGATCCGTCGCCGCCGTTGGTCCAGCGGACCTCGCCGGTGCGCGCGTCGAGGGCGTGCAGGAAGATGCCCATGAACGGCCAGATTCCCGCGCCGAAGTAGACCGTCGCGCCGCCGTCCTTCTCGGCGACGACCGTCGGGGCACCGCGCGCCGGCCACGACGAGATGAGCCGCTCGTTGCCGAGGATGAGACGGTCTGCGGGGCCGCCCCGAAAGCGCCATAGCCGTTTGCCGTCGCCGAGCCGGACGCAGTAGAGATATCCATCGTCGCAGGCGAAGAACGCCCGGTCGCGCCAGACGGCGGGCGCGAACCGCACCGGGCCATCGACGCGGGCCTGCCAGCGCATGGCCCCCGTGAGGCGATCGACCGCCGACACGCCGTCGTGTCTCGACGAGGTGAGTAGGACGACATCCCCGGCGACGACCGGGCGGCGCGTGTCGTCGCTCGAGAACCGCGGCTGGTCGGGCCAGGCGGGCGCAAGGCGCGGCTCGTGGCGGACCCAGACGAGGTGCAGATGCGCCGACTCGTCACGGCGGTCGGCGCGGGCGATGCGGTTAACGGGCGCGAGCAGCGCCGTCGCTGAGACGAGCAGCAACAGGGCCAGCACGACGACGGCGCGGCGGGAGTGGCGCGGCAGCATGGGTGGGGGGTCGGGGGTGAGAGTACGCGGGAGGAATACCGTATTTAGAGTAGACGAAATCCTTGGCGGACGCGAGAGAAAACGGAGGAGATTGCGCGAGCGGACCGAGGAGAACGAGATCGGGGGACGAATCGACGAGGCCGGTACGCAATCACCCCCTCCGCTCGAGCCTCTCCCCCGTCGTCGGCACTTCCCCAGGGCGGAGGATTCCCTTCTCCGTGATGATGCCCGCGATCAGCGACGCGGGCGTCACGTCGAACGCGGGGTTGTAGACCTCCACGCCCTCCGGTGCGGTTTGCCTCCCCATGCCGTGCGTGACCTCGCGCGGGTCGCGCTGCTCGATGGGGATCCCGTCCCCCGATGCCAGTGACGGGTCGAAGGTACTCGACGGGGCGGCGACGTAGAACGGGATGCCGTGGGCCTTCGCCAGGACGGCGACGGAGTAGGTGCCGATCTTGTTCGCCGTGTCGCCGTTGGCCGCGATGCGGTCGGCCCCGACGAGGACGAGTTGGACGCGCCCCTCCTTCATCACCTGGGCCGCCATGCTGTCGCAGATCAGCGTCACGTCGATGCCCGCCTGGTGCAACTCCCACGCGGTCAGCCGTGCGCCCTGGAGCAAGGGCCGAGTCTCGTCGGCGAAGACGCGGAACTTCTTGCCCTGCCGCGCGGCGGTAAACAGTGCTGCGAGGGCCGTCCCGAGTCCCGCCGTCGCCAGGGCACCCGTGTTGCAGTGCGTCAGGACGCCATCGCCTTCGCCGATCAGTCCCGCGCCATGTCGGCCCATCGCCGCGCACATCGCCTCGTCCTCGGCGGCGATGGCGTGGGCCTCGTCGAGGAGCTTCTGGACCGGATCGCCCGAGCCGTGTCGTCCGCAGATGCGAAGGCGCTCCAGCGCCCAGCCGAGGTTGACGGCCGTCGGCCTGCTACCGTGCAGGCGCGCGACGGCCGCGTCGAGTTCGGCCCCGGCCCGCACCGCGAGGACGAGGCCGTAGGCGGCAGCGACGCCGATCGCCGGCGCGCCTCGCACGGAAAGCCGACAGATCGCCGCACGCACGTCCTCGGACGTGTGGCAGTCGAGGAAGACGACCTCGGTCGGAAGGCGCGTCTGGTCGAGCAACCGGAGGTGGCCTCCGTGATCGCCGACCCATTCGATGGTGCGGGGGAGTGTCATGATATACCAGGTGAACCCGAGAGAGCCGATCCTCCTCGCCTCGAAGTTTGGGCTGAGAGGCTGTGAATTATTAGATGTTTGTACAGTAAACAGGTTCAGAATTCGACGTAAGTCATTAAATTTCGACCCATTTTTGACGGGCTACAGTGTACAAATGACTAATTATTCACAGCCTCTGAGGGTCTTCGGTGGCGCTGCCAAGGATCCGTGACGGTCAGGATCTTCTTCTTACGAATCGGCCGGTCCGCGCCCAACGAGCGAAAATGAGAATCCCCCTTGACAATCTATCGCCTCATCTCTACCCTGACTTTCATCACTTTTGAAGCGATTCCTGTTCACCCAACGGAATACTGTGAAACACCTAGCCCGCCTGCGATTCCTCCGACAATCCTTCTGGTCATCTCTCGACAAACACCGGCGCGTTCTCTCGCTGGAACGGCTCGAGAGCCTGATCGCGCCCAACTCGCTCATCAACCCCGTTGCTCCGCTCGTTGGGCTGTCCAGCGTCGGATTGCTCGCCGAGCCGATGGGGGTCGATTATGGCGGTTTCGCGACCTCTGCCGGTTATACAGGGGGGGGGCAATGATTCGGCGAGTATCTCGATCATCCCCGATGAGCTGACGCCCTACCGCGATGCGGCCCTGGCCTCCCTTTCCCAGACGGATGCGGTCGCGCCGCCGGTGCCCCTCGTGACGGACAATCAACTGTTCGCCTTCGCGGATAGCACTCTACCAGATCCCTTCGCCCTGACGCCGTACATTCCGCAATCGGGTTCTTCTCCGACGGGCCTCAGTGCCGACGTTGCGAACACGCAGTCGGGCAACGGGGGCGGCGTCACCTCGCTGGTTTCATCCAGTGCTTCTTCTGCCGCTTCGCCTGCCCTTCCCAGCGCGTCGATGAGTCCGCCCCCCGTCGTTCCGCCACCGACGATGCCCCCCGTGGCGAACCCCGACAGCTTCACCGTTGGGCAAGGCACATTCACGGTCGGCGCGAGCGGAGGCGTGCTGAGCAACGACACGAACCCGACCGGCCAGCCGATGTCCGCCGTGTTGGTGACGACCACGACGCATGGGGCTTTGTCCCTCAATGCGAATGGTTCGCTCGTTTACACGCCGACGGCAGGCTACACCGGCCTCGATTCGTTTAGCTACAAAGTGACCGCAGGCGGGCTGACCTCGAACACGGCGACCGACACTTTCTACGTCTCGAACACGGGGACGCCGCCGACCCTGACGAATCCAGGCAATCAGACGAGGGCCGAGGGCCAGGCGGTCAATCTCGCAGCCCAGGCGACTGGGATGGGCCTCCAATTCGCCGCCGTCAATCTCCCAACCGGCCTGAACATCAACTCGGCCAACGGAACCATCTTCGGTACCGTGGACTACGCCGCAGCCGAGAACTTCGGCGGCACCTACGCCACGACCGTGATCGTCGCCAACACCTACGGCAGTGCGACCCAGCAATTCAACTGGACCATAACGAACACCGCGCGTCCGCCTGTCCTCGTCAACCCCGGCATGCAGGTGAGCAGCACCGGCGTGCCTATCTCGCTCCAACTCGCAGGCTTCAGCCCCGATGGAGACAAGCTCGCCTACACAGCAGTAGGCTTGCCGTCCGGCCTAGCTGTCGATGGCCCGACTGGTCTCATCACTGGTCTGATCGCTTACTCGGCGAATGTCTCCAACAGCGTGACCGTGACGGCAACCGACACCGTCACGAACGCTGCCACATCGCAGACTTTCGCCTGGTCTGTCATGCCGATGAGCCATGCTCCGACGCTCGACCCCATCGACGCCCAGACCAACGCGGCGGGCGATGTCGTCTTGCTCTGGGTCAACGCAACGGATGTCGATGGCAACCCTTTAACCTTTACCGCGACGGGTTTGCCGACGGGCCTCGGCATTAATTCGACTACGGGCGACATCACGGGGACCGTCGCTAATTCGGCGTACCGAACGACGCCCTATGCCGTGACCGTGACCGCGAGCGATGGCACCCTGAGCGCGAGCCAGAGCTTCGCGTGGAGTGTTACGGCGGTCCAAGTCGCCAACCCCGGCGAGCAAAGTGGTACCATCGGGCAAGCCGTCTCGCTGCCGATTTCGGCTCTGAATCTCTCGGGGGGGGCGCTGAGCTACTCCGCGACGGGGTTGCCGACTGGGTTGTCGATCAACGCGACGACCGGCCTCATCAGCGGGACGATCACTGCTGGGGCGTGGTGGCAAGATAGCTATCTGCCGACGGTGAGCGCCACGAATGGCACCGACACTGCCAGTAAAGATTTCCACTGGGCCGTGGCACCTGCTACCGGAACGGCAGCTCCGGCGCTGACGGCTCCAAGCTCGCAGGGCGGAACGGCAGGCGGTAGCGTGTCGCTCCAGATCGTCGCCAGCAGCCCTGCGGGTTCGCTGACCTACTCCATAGATACCTTGCCCGATGGCCTGACGGTCGATCAGGCGACGGGCATCATCAGCGGAACGCTGACGAGTCTCGCTGTCGGGACGACGAGTACGACCGTGACGGTTTTCAGTCCTACGGGCGGGACGGCGAGTTCGACGTTCTCATGGGTGGTAGTCCCCGCCTCCGTTGCGGTGACGGTGACTCCGGTGACGACAGTGGCGGGGCACGACACTGGTCCGGTCACGGTCGCGACGTTCACGACACCGAATCTCGTTGCTGGGTCTGGTGAATACGCGGCTACGATCACTTGGGGTGATGGCAGCACGTCTCAAGGCATTGTCGCAGGGCAGAACGGCGCATTCACTGTGTCGGGCGATCATACCTACTCAGCTGCGGGCGGCTATGCCCTGGCCGTGACGGTGATTCGGTTCGATGGCGGGACGGTCGCGGCGACTGGCACAGCGACCGTTTCGACCGCAACACCTATCAATCCGGCGGGTCGCACGGTAGCGATCCAAGGCTCGAACGTCCTGGAAGATACCAGCGGCGTCGTGGCGAATCAGTTGGTTGCAGTATTCGAGGATTCGAATCTGGCTGATTCGGCTTCGGCACTCATGGCAACGGTCGATTGGGCTGACGGAACGACGAGCGCCGCCGTCGTGAGCGGGGTCAATGGGCTGTTCCAGATATTTGCGGGACATACCTACGCTGTCGCCGGTAGCCAAGTCGCCCATGTACTCATCGGCTTGGTGGCTTCGCAACTCTCGGGGCTGGCTCAAACACAGTTCGTCGTCCAAGAGAACACCCTTCCCGCACCGCCCATTGAGGCTCCGAAATACACGCCCTACACGGTCAAGAATCTCGTCGATGATTTCAACGCGGCAAAGGCGAAAGATCCGAACTACACCTCGCCATTCTTGGCAAGGATCAAGAGCATATACGGATTCGATTTGCCCGGCGACATGCCCGCAAAGGTCAACCCTGGTTGGTCCAGCTTCCTCGATGTCCGGAAAGGAGCAGGAAAGCAGGCTGGACTGATTCTGGCGGACTTCCTGACGATGACACGATTCTCATCGAAAATCGATCCTGCAAAAGGAAGTATCATCCAAGTCGTCAATCTACAAGTCTCGGAGGTGA
Source organism: Planctomycetia bacterium (assembly GCA_025356615.1). Taxonomy (GTDB): domain Bacteria; phylum Planctomycetota; class Planctomycetia; order Gemmatales; family Gemmataceae; genus JANXSH01. The sequence continues at coordinate 11,572 of JANXSH010001006.1, forward strand.
ACGCTGTAGGAATGACTGTCCTGCGGAAGGGGCCGGGAGACAAACTCGACTATGTCGAGGGATTTGTCGTAGGTAAAAATGGTGTCGCGGTAGGTCCCGACTATCATCAAACCATGATCCCACTGGTCTTGGATCCTACGACAACCAAATCAGTTACCGTCACCACAACATTCACCCTCGGTGCTGGAACGTACAAGAAGGATCTTATCACGGGGAATAGGAGTGGAAAGCTGGGTGGACCTGGCATTTTCGACATTTTCCCAGGCGGAAAAGATACGGATGTCCAGTGGGCTAGTCAAAAGAACCCCTACACGGTCACTTTCACCTTCTATGCCGACGGAAAATGGAAACTTGACGATCCAAGTTCAGGACAGAAAAACGTCACTGGGCAGTGGGCTAAACCGGACCCTCCGAAAAAGTAATATCGGGTGATTGATGGTCCTGATCCATCGTCCATAGTCTTCCTATGGGAGAGTTACCTTACTGTCGTCAGGCTTGTGCTTTCGACCAATTGTCGAGGTCACGCCACATTGATGGCATGAATGCCTTGTGCGAAGGGAATACGCCGATGCGATGGATTTTCGTTGTTGTAGCCTTTCTGGTAGTCGGAGCGTTAGCCGTCTCGGGACCGGCCCCCCTCTATCGACCGCGACCCATCATGTTACCGTATGTATTTGAAGCGCAACCGAGTGGCATTTGGGCCATCGCATTTAGTCCAAATGGCCGTATGTTAGCGACTGGCTGTCAACATGGCATGATTAAACTATGGGATGTCCGAACAGGCGAGAACCTCGCAACCTTCAAGGGGCACGTCGGCTGCGTCTTCACTGTGCAATTCAGCCCCGACGGAAAATGGCTCGCCTCGGGAGGTGAAGACGGAACGAGCATAGTCTGGGACATTCAAACTGGCAAACCCATGACTTCTCTCTCAGGCCACCGGCACTTCGTCGGCGCAGTTGCGTTCAGCCCCAACGGACAAATGTTGGCCACTGGTAGCCGTGATGGAAGTTTTAAGCTATGGAATCTAATCAAGAAGGAAGAAGTTGCCAGTCATATTGGTGACGGATTTTGCATACAAAATATCGTATTCAATCTAGATGGAAAAACACTTGCTTGGACTGGTTTAGAAGGGTCGGTCAATCTCTGGGACATCCGAACAAGTAATAATATATTAACTTTTAAATTGCCACAGCAGCCACTATGTCTTGAATTTACATCCAAAGGGAAATCACTCGCCATCTGCGACATCGAATTTACCTTCAAACAGTGGAATGTGAAGTCAGAGACAAAGATGACTGAAGTCAAGTACGGTGAGAAATCGTTCTCTTCGGCGGCAATCAATCCTGAGGGCAACATCATTGCCGCTGGGGCTGAAAAAGGAGTCCTAACAGTCTTCGACAGGAAGTCCGGTAAGGGCATTTCCCTCGAAGGACACACCGAGGATGTCCGGGCTTTGGCCTTCAGCCCGGATGGTAAGTTGCTGGCCTCCGGCAGTCGGGATGGGACCGTGCGCCTGTGGGCTGTCCCTTTTCGCGGCCAGCCTCGTTAGATTTGATTGATGCGTCGTTCACCGTTTTACTTGCCGAAGGGGATGCCGGATCCACTGAACGCCGCGTCTACCCTCACCCCTTTTGCATGCACATGAGGTGACCAACTCTCCCGGCAGCTAACGCCATCGATTTGACGACCGGTCTGCCGAATATGTTCGATAAGACTATTAAGAAATACCTGGCTAAACGAGCGAAAACAGACCCAGAAACCGTCTCGCCTATGGTGGTTCACGAACTCAAGGGTTCGTGGACCGCAGCTAATGGGGGCTTGACCAAAATCGACTCGCAGAAGACGCCATTCCGCGCAAAGTAAGGTGCTACCATGTCGCAACGGGTGTGGATGATCGTCGTCGCCTGCCTCTGGCTGGCCCCTGGTGCTGCTCGACCGGTTGGCCCACCGCCAAAGCCGGGCCTGTCGCTAAAGGCTCAACTCGAACTGATCGACGCGCTGCATGGTGAGTTCAAACTCGCTGGACGCATCAAGGATCGCTATGTGGTCGAACTCGATATCAGCCGCGCGCCGGACTGGAGAGAGAATCTGAAACTCCTGACCGCCTTCGACCGCCTGGAACGCCTCTATCTGCCGACAGACTTGAAGGACGCGGACATCGACGACATCGCCCGCCTCCGCTCGCTCCGCGCCCTTGACCTCAGCAAGAGCGTCGTGCTCACCAGCGAGGCGTGCCGCAAGATTGCGACCATGCCCCTGCTCGAGAAGTTGGTCCTTACCGGGGATCAGCTCGACAGCCACGGGGCGGTGCCCCTCGGAGGGTTGCGGAGGCTGCGGTATCTGCATTACGACTACATAAGGGATGCAGGTCTCACCGCGCTCGCCCGCTGCCCCCGGCTCGAACATCTACACTTCGAGTACGGCAACTTCACGGAAGCCGGGACGCGGGCGTTCGCGTCGATGAAACGTCTCGAGTACCTGAACATGGGCTTCACGAAGATGGAGCCTAACGCTCAGGTCCACCTGCACCACCTCACCGGCATGCGGTGGCTGATGGTCTCCAAGGTGGAAATCGGCGATGCCGGCTTCGAGGCGATAACCCGCCTGCCCCTACTGGAGCGGCTCCACTTCAGCGTCTACCCCACCGTAGGCCCGTCAGATGAAGCACTGGCGAAGATATCGCGGCTGAAGAAACTCAAGAGTTGCGTCGGCTGCAAGGACGACAAGTTCCTCGAGGCGGTTAGCAAGTGCCCGGACATCGAGTGGATTCATGCGGTCGATTGCGAAGGAGTGACGGACGCCGGCGTGACGATCCTGTCGCGGTGCCCGAAACTGCGCGAACTCGACTTCGGTAATACGGGCGTCACCGACGCCTGTATTCCAACCCTAATCAAGATGAAGGGGCTGCGGCGGATCAGTTTAGGGAGGACCAAAATCACGCAGGCCGGCTTCGATCGCCTCGAGCGTGCCCGCCCCGACCTCACTTACGATTTCCGCGCTCCAGAGAACGATCTACCCTGAGGATCCGAGTATCTCCGAGCGTACAAACATCCGGCCTTCTCCAGAATCGCGCCTATCCGGTTGAAACGCCGATGTCCGACGGACTATAATCCTATAGCTTTTTGTGACTGATCATTGCCCACGCAATCCTTGAAACCATCATATCTTGACATAATGCGCGATCTGCACAACATCGCCCCTCACCCCACCCCCCGCGTCCCCGCGACGAGGCGCAGCACCTCGTCGTGCAAGTGCCCATTGCTGGCGATCACATCGGGGCTGTGCAAATCGAACACGCCGTCCCAGTTGGTGAACGTGCCGCCGGCCTCGACGACGATGGGTTGGAGCGCCGCGATGTCCCAGGCATGCACGCCGTGTTCGACCATCACCTCGCCAGAGCCTTGCGCCATGAGCATGAAGCCGTACCAGTCGCCGAAGCCGCGCTGCCGCTCGGTCCGGCGGACCAGCTCGAGGAAGCCCTGCTCTCGGCCCGCTTTGGCGAACCATTGCAGGCTCGAGTAGAAGATGAACGACTTCGACAGGTCGCCGATCGCGGAGACGTGGATCCTGTTATCGTTGCGATACGCCCCCTGGCCGCGTAGGGCGTGGTAGGTGTGCCCGAAGACGGGCGCATCGACGACGCCGGCGATCAGTTCGCCCTTGTACTCCAGGCCGACGAGGACGCCCCAGGACGGAACGCCGCGCACGAAATTCCGCGTCCCGTCGATCGGGTCGAGGATCCAGCGGTAGCCCGTCGTGTTCGGCGTGTCGCCCTCCTCCTCGCCGAGGAACCCGTCGCCGGGGAACTCCGCGAGGATCAGTTCGCGGAGCAAGCGCTCCGTGTTCTTGTCGGCGATGGTCACGGGGCTGAGGTCGGTCTTGGTAATCACCTCCAGGGGCTTGTCGAAGTAGCTCAGGGCCAGTTGGCCCGCCTTCTTCGCGATGGGGATGGCCTTCTCGTATCGCTCACGCCAGTCGGCGGTCATGCTCACTCCTTCTTCCGTGTCGGGACGTAGCGGTCCTTCACCGTGTTGGGCGTCTCACTCGGCGGGGTCTCGTAGGGCAGCGCCTCGAGGAACGAGACGAGGTCGGCGAGTTCGTCCTTCCTCAGGTGGCTCGTCTTGCCGTGCTTGTCCTCCTTGTTCTGCGTCGTCAACACGTCCAGCAGCGTCTTCGCCTTGCCGTGGTGGAGGTACGGCGCGGCCCGGTAGAGGCCCAGGAGCGTCGGCGTGTCGTACTTCGGCCCCATCCTCTCGTCGGGATCGCCGCCGGTGCCCACGTCGTGGAGCTTGTACGGCTTCGTGAGGCTGGAGTTCGTGTAGTACGGCCCAGTGTGGCAGGTGGCACAGCCGACGGCCTTGTCGAAGAAGAGCTTCTTGCCGCGCTCCGCCTGGTCCGAGAGCTTGCCCGGCGCGACGATGTGCGGCGACAGGACGAAGTCGAACGAGTTGGAGTAGATCGCCATCGCGTCGAGGTCCTTCGATCGGCCCGAAAGCTTCTCCTCGAGTTCGACCTTCTGGAAGCCCACCTTGTGCTTCAGCGGCCCGCGCAACAGTCCCGCGCCCTGCATGAGTCGGCCCCGGATCGTGTACTCGAAGTCCTGCACCTCGTCGCGGTCGGCCGAATAGTGCAGCGGGTGCGTGTGGGCCATGCCGAACAGCGGCGGGGTGCGCCGCATGCCCTCGGGGTTCTTCCACACCCGGCCATCGGAAGCGCCGTCGGGGTGGCACGACGAACAGGCGATCCAGCGCTGCGAAGTCAGCGGGCGGTCGGCGGTGCTGAATAGCACCTTGCCTCTGACCCACTCGGGGGACTTGGGCGGCGCGCACACGGTGATCGTCGCCAGCTTCTCGTCCACCATCTTGTCGTAGACCGACACCGAGAAGTCGAGCGTGTTGAAGATGTAGACCTCCTTGCCGTCGGGGCTGGTGCGGACGGCGCGGGGGTTCTTGCCGAGTCGGCGTGGCTGACCGGCCGGCTCGATCTCCTTGTAGTCGTCCTCGATCACACGCGAGACGTTCATGTCGTCGGTGCCCGCGTAGAGCGTGTAGAGCAGCTTCCCGTCGGGGGAGAGCGTCGCGTCCCAGGGGTTGGTGACGACGTAGACGCCGTTGTAGGTGTCCATGCCGATCGCGGAGCGGCGCTTCTCGTCCTTCTTTTGGGGGCCGAGGTCGCAGATCGAGAGTTGCGGGAAGATCGAGCCGTTGCCGTGGTTGACCTGGACGCGCGAGCGGATGTGGGAGACGTAGGCCTTGGGGCGGCGGGGGTGTAGCACGACCTGGCGGGCGAGGTTGTCGGTCGAGTGGCCCTTCCAGCTATCGACGACCTTGCCCGAGGCGAGATCGACGGCGTTCAGGACGCCGGTGTAGAACTCCGTGACGTAGAGCCGCTTCTCGTCCGGGGCGAGGGCGATGCCGCGAATCATCGCGCCGGCCGGCATCTGGCGTAGCACCTTGTAGGTCTTCGTGTCGATCTCGCTGACCTTGCCGGGGTATTCGTGCGTGACGTAGACTCGGCTGCCGTCCTTGTTGGCGACGATGCCATACGGCTCGGCGTCCACCTTCATCGTGTGAACCACCTTGCCGGTCGAAGCGTCCAGGAAGACGACGCGATCGCTGCGATAGACCGCGACGGCGACGATCATCGACTTGCCGAGGAAGGTGACGCCCTCCGGCTTGTCGCCGACCTCGAGTTCGTGGAGCGCCTTGCGGGCCTTCAGATCGACGACAGTAACGGAGCCGTTGTCCGCGTTGGCCGAGACGAGCCGGGAGCCGTCGGCGGACACGTCGAGCAAGCTGTTGTGCGTGCCGGCGTGTAGCGGCGACAGGACGACGAGCAGACCGAAGAGGGACAAGCCGGTGCGCATGGAAACATACTCCCGAGGGCGGGCGGAACGAAGGTCGTGTACGTCTATTATCGCAGGAGGGGCAGATGTCGGCTAGATTACATGAAAGTGGATCGATTGTTCTCGACGAGAGCTTCGTCGAGAACAATCAGAGCCTCTTCGAGCGACTCGCGGCGTCGATCACATGGGATGATCGCATGAAAGCCCGCAAGGTGGCGAGTTTCGGCGTGCCGTATGACTACTCCGGCATCGAATGGCCCGCCGCCCCATGCCGGAATCGATCGCGTGGCGGGTCACTCGTCGTCGCCGGGTAGGCTGCCCGTTTCGACGAGGATGCGCATGTCCGAGGGGCAGTCCGCGAACGTAGCCTGGTAGGTCGCCTCGAGCGGGACCAGCACATAGCCGAAGTTCCTGATGTAGGCCGGCATGTCAGGCAGCACATCGCCGACGCCGACCGGCTCGACGTAAGCCGTGGTGATGATGCCGGCGGAGGCGCTGCCGGCCATGTACGAGGCCAGCGTCAACGGCTTGTCGGCGGGTAGCGTAAACTCCTGCTCTTCGATCTCGTCCCAGATGGCCTTGTGGATGCCCTGGGGATCGCGCTTGCTCGGCGGGAACAGGTCGATTACCAGCAGATGGACCCCGTGTTCGAGCAGACTGACGGCCTTCTCGACGAAGGACCGGAGTCCGTTCTTGCTCGACTTGTTGCCGGGCGAGACGATCTCGATGACGGACACCAGCTCCCCCAAGCGATGGCGGATGGCGATTCGGTTCTTCCGAGCCGCCAGATGGCCCCCGCTGCTCTGGATGACGTGCCGAGTCTTGGGTGGGTCCGAGAGCAAGACACTTCCACCCTGATCGACTGGTCGCCGACCCCCACGATGCTGGAGGGTTAGGACATCGGGAACCATCCCGTCGGAGGTCTTGAGTTCGATCAGCGCCGAGTACCCCGGCGGGAGCAATCCCTTGTTCAAGACCTTAGCGATCCCGACCGACCAGGCCTGATGAAAGCCGTGGAACACATCGGTCGCCGGCAGCCAGTTATGAATCGGCATTGGTCCGCTCCCCGAAACGAGAATTCTGCCCTTCGTAGTCATTCTACCCGCAGCGAGCGTGCTTTGCATCCTCGATCGACCTCACTCCCCTTTACAGGTTCGACGTTTCTCTCAGAGCGTGTGAAGAATTAGGCGAGCCGGGAGCGTTAGCGACCGGAGTTTTGCTGCGGTTCCAGC
>JANXSH010001011.1 GCA_025356615.1 Planctomycetia bacterium
ATGCGTTGGTCGGTAGCGGGGGCGCACGCGCTATGCCATGTGCGAGCCTTGTACCGAAGCGAGAAGGGCCAGTGGGATGCCTTCTGGGAACGCCAGTTCACCAAGAGAATACCTGTTCAGCAACAAAAGTGACGCCTACACCCCATCTATGGAGGGAAGAGGAAGAAACGGCGGTGCCGCCGGCCCTCTTCGGTACGCACAGGAATAAGCCATGCAAAAGAATCGTACCGCCCTCGGCGTGACCGCTCTGGTCCTCGCCGCAGCGGCAGTGGGCCTGACGTCGGGTCGCCCGGCGGAGGAGAAGAAGGTCGCCGAGAAGAAGGTCGCCGAGAAGGGGGTGAAGCCCAAGGCGCTGGAGTACATGTACATCTCGGCGAACGGACAGCGGGTCCGGGTCTACCCGGCTGACCCGATCCAGCCGTACCGCCAGAAGGCGTGGCTGGTCGAGACGCCCCTGGTTCTGACTTCCTTCAAATACGACAAGGACCGCAGCGAGCTGGTGATCGGAGCCAGCTTCGGCTACTCGGCTGGGGATGAGGCGGCTCTGCGGAAGAAGCTGGCCGCCATCTACGCGGACGCCGGCGCTGCCGTGGACCCCGACTCGCTGTCCATCCTGCCCCTGGAGTTGGCCGCCTACTCGCTGAGCCTGCGGTATCTGGAGACGAAGCTTCTCCTGTTCAGCACGGATCGCCCGGAGCGGCTTAACCGCAAAACGCTGGCCTTCACCATCCCGGACATGATGCCGGGCGGCGGGAACCTGCGCAGGTGGCTCAGCACACATCCCGAGGCTGTCGAATTGGTGCTGGAGCCGGCCTACCGCTTCGAGACGGTGAAGGGGCTGACGATCACCCGCCGCGTACTCGCTGCGGCGTGGGAGAAGGTGAAAGAGAAGATCGCGCCGAAGAAGCTGGGCGAGCCGAAGATCCTGTGCCTAGACACCGAGGCCGAACTAGAGTTGACTAAACGCCTGAGCGAGGCCGCCGAAACGGTCATCGAGGACTTCGGGCTGTGTGAAGAGGAGAAGGCGCAGGCGCTCAAGGAAGCCAAGGAACAGTTGGATAAGCTGAAGCTGCCGACCACCGCGCCCCTGACCGGCGAGGATCTGCTCGAGCATGCCCAGGGCGTGTTCACGGTGAAGGGAACGCGCCTCGCAACCGAGAGGGCGCTGAGCAAGGAGGATCTGACGAAGCTCAGCGAGGAGCGGTCGAACTTCGAGACCGTCGCCAAGACCGCCGAGAAGATCACCGACACCGCACGCAAGCACGTCACCGACGAGCGTACCTTTCACAAGGAGTTGACGAAGTTCAAGACCGAGTTCGGGACGAAGGCCAAGATCCTCGACTTCATCGACGGCCAGATGAACTTCCATCTCTCGACCGAGACTGAAATGTTATCGGACAAGCAGCGGAAGGAGCTGCGAGAGGCCAGGGACTTCGCGCTGAACAAGTCCACCTTCTCCGCGACGGTTATGTCCAGCTACCGCAAATCCGCCGAGGGGAACATCCTGACGAGCACCCACACCCCGGCCTTAGTTCGGCTCAAGCGAGTGTCGATGGCCGCGGTGGCGGCGCAGGGGGAGGCGAGCGTGACGATCCGGTCGGTGCGAGGCAGCGAGGTGGTGGTCCTGCCCGTCGCGGTCGAGTTGCGCGCGACGCCGACGGACGACGACGTGGTGCGGGCGCTCAAGCAGCAGCTCGACGGGATTACCAAACGGGCGGAAAAGCGAGTCCTCGTCAACGTCCACAAAAACGGGCAAGTCGATATCGAGCCCGTGAACAAAACTATCCCGGTGAAGGACATGAAAGGCTCGATCGAGATTCCCGCAGGCGAAACCCAAGACATCCTTGTGGTCGCCAAGGTGGGCGGCATCAGGCCCTATCCGGGCGGGGCGGTCTCTACTGCGGGGGTACGGTTCGACCTTGAGGTGGATGGGCGGGCCGTCGCCTCATCGTATGTCGATTTCTCAAACGCCAACATTGCGACACCTGCGGGGATGAAAGAGGTGACACTCTTCTATCTCATCAGCGGGGCCAAAAACAAGCACAAACTGGAGGTGAAAGCCACGCCGATGAACAAGGGGGTCCACCTCGGCCTCTCAAACGGGCCTACCCCCGACTCGACGAGGTCGCTCCTCGCCATCGCCTTGCGTTGACGGAGCGAACCGGCACACGACCAAGCCTCGCCCTCGGGGCCGTCGTTGCGTGAAAAGGCGACCTCTCCCTCCGTGAGTTTCGTTACTCCGCCTTCGAGGGCTGCTCAGAACGCTGCCAGTAGATAGGTTCCCCTGTCTGCGTATCAACCGCCACCGCGACCCGCTCTCCTGTCACCACCAGGAGGCGGGTCGCCCCCCCGTTTTCGGCACGGTGTGCCACTAGTCGCTCCGCCTTAACCGCCAGCACAACCTCTTTCCCATCTACAAACACCCGCCCATCGACGATTCGTGCGTCGATGCCGTTTAGGGATCCACCCTCTGGAACAGCAAAGTGCAGTCCCATGCCCGGCCAGACATTCCATTCCTGCACGATGCCCGCGTCATCGCCGGTGAACACTCGCTTGCTGTCTGGACTGAACGCCAGCGCCGACACCCTCGGCTGCGCGCCGAGCAAACGGCGCGGCTTCCAGTTACCCTTCTCCTCAGGCGACCAGACCGCGACCCCGTTGCCCGAAACAGCCACGGCTTTGCCGGACGGCGCGATGCCTACGCGAATGGCGGGCAACCCGTCCAGCCTTTCCTGCTCCGAAACCCAACCACTACGGGACACTCGCCATGCGATGAGCTTGCCCTTGTCATCGACGGCCACCAGCGCGTCCTTTTCTACGAACGCCATCGCCAGGTACGCGGCGGAAATCGCGAGCGGCGACCCAGCCCGCTCCTTCATCGCCGGCCATTCCCAGATCCGCAGTTGGGTTGGAGTACAGGCGGCGAGCGCCTTACCGTCGCGGCTGAAAGCCAACGCAGTCACGCGCGGCACGTCCTCCGCTACGGTCTCGAGCTTGTCTGTCGCCAACTCCAAAGACAGGATCTTTGCGTTCGCGCCGGGGAACGCTAGATTCCGTCCGTCCGGCGATAGCGCGGGTGGGGCGGGCAAATCTCGGTGCATTTCGTGTGGCTCGATCAAGTGGCGATTCGCCTCCCGCCCAGGACCTCCCGTAAGCGAACGATTCACGATTACGTTCGCCACGAGGCGCGTCCCAGGCATCCTTCCCACGAACGCGGCGACACGATTTCCTGGGGTCAGGTACAACCCCAGCGCCTCTCGCCCTTCAAACTTCCCGATCACTTCTACCGACGATCCCTTATCTCCCCACTTGACCACCCGGACGCGCCCTCCCGTAGTGGCGACCACGACCTGGCCGTCCGGGCCGACGGCCAGCGCTTCCACGGCCCCCCCAAAATTGTCGCTGGCCAAGCTCCCGTAGCACTGGGCGCGTAAGTGGACCCACTCCCAACCGCGCATGTCCGTATCGGTGGCGTTCAGGGCCACAATCGCATTCGGGGAATCGCCTGCATCGAGGCATGCCTGCACACCTTTAATCTGATCCCTATAATTCTCAGCCCGCTTCACTGCGGCGGCGGATTTCACCCGCCGCACGTTGTCCTGCCGATGCCTCGCGATCACATACCACAAAACCCACCCCACGCAGACGAGCGCGACGAGGAGTCCGGTCGCCGCGAACCAAGCGAGCAGAGGCTGGCGCTTCTTCTCCATCTCCGCCAGGGCATCGTCCAGCCCTTGCGCCGGGCGCTCCTTGTTGCCAAAACCTCGTTCCTCTGGCTCGGCTGCCAAGCAAGTTCGGATGACACGCCAAAGCCGGGGTGGCATTTTCTTTTCTGAATTCGAGTTAGGTAAAAGTGTCGGTGGAAACTTTCCAGTGAGGCACTCGTACATCGTCACTCCGAGCGCGTAGACATCGGATTCCTTCGTCTGTCCGTTTCGATCATTCACCTCTGGAGCGCGATATAACTTCGGGCCGCGATAACCCGACGAGGTCGTACCATTGACCGCAATGCCGAAATCACCCAGCTTCGGATTCTGGTGCCACTTGTCATCGTCTGACGAGAGAAGGATGTTGTCTGGTTTGATATCGCGGTGCAACTTACTATTGATGTGGATATGATCCAACGCTTGGGCTAACTTGCGGAACAATTTAATCCAATCACTCGTTGGCAGGCTGTGCCATTCGGCTCTCCGCTTTTCCAAGGAGCCACCATCCATCCATTCCAATACGAGGTATCGGTGGCCGTCGTCTAGCTGCCCCGCGGAGTAAAGCCGAACAATGTTCGAATGCTCCAACGGCCCTTGCATCACCGATTCGTCATCGTCAATCCCACCGCCGTTCGTGACCTTGACGGCGACACTGCGTGCCGCACTCACTTGCCATCCGTGGTAGACGATTCCGTAGGCACCCGTACCCGGCCGATTATCCTTGAACCTGTTGAAATCGATACCGTCGATGGTGGGAGGAAGAAATCTAGGCCACAGCTCGAACACATCCTCTGGAGTAAACGTGACCACGGGCTCACGCGGAAGCACACTCATCTGCACCTCCCTCGAGCAACCTCAAGCAGTGGTTCGCCTCGATGTTGAGCTGTTGAAACGCCAGCCCACACGCCTCGCTGAGTCTTTCATGGGGTGACCATGCTTCAGAATTCGCTTGCCAGATGTTGGGATGTGTCTCTTGGAGGAACGTGGCAACGCGGTCCAGGCTCAGGTGGACTTCCTGAGCGTAGCGGGCTTCCACGAGGGCTCGGTTCGTCGGCGAGAGCCTCGCCAAACCGAGCAACAGGGCGGCATGCATCATTTCCCTCTGTTGCGTCGAGCCGTCCGGAGGATCGACGCCAGCCGGTAGCGCGACCGGCCAGCGTCGGTATGCCCGCAACTTCTCGAGGCACAAGTTGCGAAGGATGCTACCCGCCCAAGCGCAGAAGTTCGACGGCGAATTCGCTCCCGGCTGGCTCAGAAATAGCAAACACCGAATCGCTACCTCATGCAGAATATTACCCCGGCCCGATAGATCATCAATAAGTGGAGGTTGGACCAGCGTATAATAAGTATAGAGGGAAGAAGGAGGAACGTATCATGACTATCACCCTGCCAGACGCCCGCAAACTATCCGACGAGATACTCGAGGCT
>JANXSH010001193.1 GCA_025356615.1 Planctomycetia bacterium
GCATCTTCAAAAAAACGCTGGGGGAGGACGACCCCCGCACCGCCAACAGCTATAACAATTTAGCCTTATGTCAATTCAAACTGGCGCGCTATAAAGAGTCCCAGCTATGCTTGGAGTCTAGTTTAGCCAGCCACGATCTTAGCCGCTTCGCCAGCAATGATTCCGGCTTCGACCGGTCTCGCTTCCAGGGCAATCGTGCTGACCCGCGATCCGCCCTTGCCGTCTTTTACGCCCACCAGAAGAAGCCTGGCATCGCTTGGCGACATCTGGAGGATGGATTGGCCCGCGGCCTGCTCGAAGATCTCGCCGGCTTTGCTCCCAGCGAGGACGCCCCCCTGCGTTCCTCCCTCGCCAAGCTCGACGAACGGCTCCTCCCTCTGTTCGGCAACCTGCGCCTCGACGACGACCAGAAAGCGCTTCGCGACCAACTCACGCGCGAGCGGCGCGATCTCCTCGTCACGGCCAGCAAACGCATCGCCGCTCGCTCCGCCGGCCTCGTCGGACAACTCGCCGACATCCAGAAGCGTGTCCCCGCCGACACGGCAATCGTCGTCTGGGTCTCCGCGCTAAACGCCCGCTGGGCCTGCGTCGTTCGCTCCAGCGGAGATCCGCTCTGGGTCCAACTCAGCGGCACCGGGCCGCGTGGCGGCTGGACGGCCGACGATGGCCGCCTACCCGCCCGGCTGCACGAGGCGCTGTCGCGTCTCGATGAACCAGTCGTTCGCCGCGAACGGCTCCTGGCCGATGTGCGCAAACTCTGGTTCACTCCGCTGGCCGACGCGCTCGCGGCGACCAAGACGCTGCCTGCGGTGAGGCGGCTCGTCGTCGTGCCGACGGGTGACATGGCCCGGATTCCCGTCGAGACGCTCACCGAGGACTACGTCGTCAGCTACGCCTCTTCCTTCACCGTCTTCGCACGCGCCATGCAGGCGAGCCGGCCGCTCTCGGGGGCATCGCTGCTGGCGCTGGGCGATCCGGTGTTCCAACCGGGCAAGGCGTCGGCGGTCGTCGCTTCGGTCGTCCGCGGTGAGACCTACGCCCCGCTGCCGGGCACGCGATTCGAGGTAGAGTCGCTGCGCCGACTCGTCGGCTCCTCTCGCACCACGGCCCTGCTCGGCTCGGACGCCAGCGAGGCCGCCCTGGCCGACCTGGCCGCCAAGGGCAAGCTCGGCAAGTTCCGCCTCATCCACCTGGCGACGCACGGCTTCATCGACCTCGACCGCCCCGAGCGCTCCGCCCTCGTCCTCTCCCGTGATCGGCTGCCGACCCGCGAGCAGGCGCTCGCCCTCGCCGTCAAAGGCGAACCGATCTTCGACGGCCACCTGCGCGTGGACGCCATCCGCCGCGACTGGAAGCTCGACGCTGACCTCGTCACGCTCAGCGCCTGCGAGACCGCCCTGGGCAGCGAGGGCAAGGGCGACGGCCTGCTCGGCTTCACCCAGGCGCTGCTCTCGCGCGGGGCACGTACCGTCGTTCTGTCGCGCTGGAAGGTCAATGACACGGCCACGGCGCTGTTGATGCTCCGCTTCTACGAGAACCTGCTGGGCCGCGACAAGAAGAAGCCGATGCCCCGCGCCGAGGCGCTGGCCGAGGCGAAACGCTGGCTGCGCGAACTGCCACGCAAGGACGCGGAGGCGCTGTCCGCCGCCCTGGTGCAAGGCAAGCTGGGGAGCACGATTCGCGGCTCGGTCGTGGTGCTCATACCGGCGAAAGAGCAACCGCCCAAGCTGCCCGCAGGCGACAAGCCGTTCGCGCACCCCGCCTACTGGGCTGCCTTCATCCTCATGGGCGATCCGAATTGACCGCGTGAGAGAGACGAGCCTACGTCTCCCCCGTGTTTCACGCGAGGCATCATCGAAACCCACCTTACACCCGCGATTGGGTTGGTGATGAGCAAGTCGTCTCGGTACAGCGTCCCCATTACATCCGCTGATCTTGCTCGCCCCCAACTTCCATCTCAAGTCGCCCCGCCGATCCGCCGATAGCTTCAGATACCTCTCCGCAGGACGCGGCAGAGGTACGTCTACCGCCGGAACGGAATCATGCAGCCAATTCAGAGTATCCCCGGCTACCTCCTTCTTCGCCAACTCGGCGGCGGACCCATGACGGCGGTCTACGAGGCGCGCGACCTGGAGACGGGCGAGAGTTGCGCGATCAAGGTCGTCCGCGAGGATTGGGACGACGAGGAAACCGCCGTCAAGCTGCTCCAGCGCGAGGCCCGCGCGGGCCTGGCGATCCGCCACCCGCACCTCGTCCGGTTGAGCCACGCACAGGTCATGCACGCGCCCCACTACCTCGTGATGGACCTGCTCTCCGGCGAGTCCTTGCGCCGCCGACTCCAGCGCGACTACCGCCTCGGAATCAGCGAGGCCGTATGGATCGTCCGCCAGACGGCCGAAGCGCTGGCGGCGATCCACCAGGCGGGATTCCTGCACGGCGACATGAAGCCGGACAACATCTGCCTCATCGACGACGGCTCGGCGGTGTTGACCGACCTGGGATTCGCACACCGGCCCGGCGAGAACGCGGCGTTCCTGCGCGCGGGCTATGTGCTGGGGACGGCGAACTACCTCGCCCCGGAACTCTGCGACGAGTGGCCTTCGGAAGACACGCCGAGCGACGTGTTCAGCCTGGGCGTGACGCTGTTCGAGATGTTGGCGGGGCAACTGCCCTACCCCGCCGGTTCGTTGCAGCAGACGTTCCGCCGCCACCGCAGCGACCCGCCCGGCGATATCCGCCGCCTCGCCGGCCCCTTGCCCCCGGCCCTCGTGGACTTGATCGACGCCATGCTCGCGAACCGGCCCGAAGACAGGCCGCGCGCCGCCGGCGTCGTGCAACAACTGGTGATGCTGGAGATCAGCACGCTCAGGATGAGGCACCGGCTAGTAGGCTGATGTGGGTCCGGTTTCCAACCGGACAAGTGGAGACTGCTCGCTCATCCCCACCGAAAATCGGTGGTCTATGCGGTCCGAGATCGTGGTTGGTGCGACGGTTCGCTCACCCGCCTCGCGGTCTCGGCTGCCTCACGCCACCAACGATCCAGGGCAAGCAGCACAAGCGCAGCACCCAGTTCCTCTGCCTCCACTTCTATCGTACATTCTCTGCGAACCGTACCTTGCGCGCACGGGCGAGTTGGCCCGCCTCATCGCTTGGTACAGTTGGTGAATCGGCCTCGAACCCCCGGATGGAACACCGGGGTCAAGGCTCCGCAGCGGGTTCCTTCTTCAGTCGGACCAATGCGGCTTCGGCGGCCCGCGCCAGCGGGGCCATGTCGTTTCCCTTGCCAAGTTTGGTAAGGAACTCCTTCGCCTTGGGTGAGGCGATCTGCTCCAAAACGTCGATCGCACGCATACTCCGCAACTCTTCGCGTGCGAATTCCTTCGAGAAGGTTTCGAGGTGCTTCTCGAGCCTCAGCTTCTTTTCTTGGTTCGTTGCTCCCCGAATCAACTTCTTCAAGGCCGGGCGGACTCCGATGACCGCTTGTGCTAGTTGTTGCGTCGCTGTCTCACGAGTCTTCTCGTCGTCGAGCTGCTCGATCAACGCCGAGATCCGCTCCCGTGTCGGGGACAGGTGCAACCTCTCAGCGAGCAAGGGCAACGCTTTGTCCGGCAACGCAACGAGCCGGCGCATCGCTTTGTGCGCCGTGAGGGTATTCGCGGACGACAGCTCGGCCCACCACGAATCGAGAGTGGACGGGCCGACTTCGAGTTCCTTGGCGAGATCGGGTTTGGGAAGCGCCTTCAGATCCCAGATGAAGAGCGTCGAGCTGGCCCGCCTGGGCAGTTGGCCACAGGCGGCGAGATACCTGCCATCGGCCGACATCGCAACGGAATTGAGAGTGCCGCCTACGAAAGTGGACGATCGGACCACTTCGGTCCCGGAGATGGATCGATAGAGAAAAATCATCCCGTCGGAACGCTCCGAGAACCAGAAGGGAGTTTTCGGTTGAATCGGCATCAGCACAATGGCCTCTGTCGAGGAGCGCCGAAGCCGATAACCCGCTTGCGGATAGGCCGCTGCGCAGGATCGAGATCGAACGTCCACGGCACCGTCTTCGCCCACCGCGCCTGTTTCCCACAATTTCATCCCAGGGGCTGGTGTCAAGTGGTAGCTTCCTTCCCATTCGGTGTCCGAACCAATCTGGCCGATCTCTTTGCCCGTGTCACTCTCCCAAAGGTGCGCGGTCGTTCGAATGCGTAACTTCGCTCCCCGTCCCCAGCCTGTCCCGCTGGCGAAGGCGCGGTGTTCGACGGCCAAGGTTTTTCCGTCGTCGGAGAAACTGAACCGCATCACTCGACCGTGAGGCTCGGAGCCGAAAGTCCGAATTGCTTTCCCGGAAGCTACGTCCCAGAGGGTAATGTCCGTTACGAGACCTCGTTTTCCCGACCGCGTGACAGTGGTCGCGAGTAGTTTTCTGTCGGGGGAAAAAGCAAACTTGCCATTTCCGCCCGCCGACCCGTCAAGGGTGAATCCGCGTTTTTCAGTTTTCGGATCCCAAAGGGTGATCGAATCGTTAGTGGTTCCAATCTGGCGCATCTTGCCATCGGCTGAATACCGCGCTTCATTCGGCCACTTCCATTTTTCGGCGGGAATGCGGAACTTCTCTTTACCGTCGGCCACATTCATCACTACCGTCGATGCCACGACCTTGCTTCCTTCGCCATCGACACCGAAGGGCGACAATCCATAAGCCAAAGTCCTACCGTCGGGCGAGAAGACCACGAAGGTCACGCACCCAGACGGATCGAGGCGACGGAACTCTTCGAGAGCCGTCTGCTTTGAGGCAGGTTCGTTGTGCCGGGCGAGGAGCGATTCCCGGCTCGGATACACTGCCAATAGAAGTGCGAGTAGCGCCCAGAAGAGATACATCGTTCGGTGCATGGTTGTCATAATGTTTCGCGTTTGGGCGAGGAAAATGGCTCTTCACCAAACATTACCAGCGAACGTTTAGCCGTGACCCGATGCGGAGAGAGTCAGCGTACTACATCGGGTCACAGCTAAACGGATTCCCGGCAAACCGAACACGAACGGCTCGCCGAGTCCAGCACAAGGCTAGTGCCGACATTTACTCGAGTTCAACCAAACCATCGAAGAGCGATGACCGAGAAGTCACAACCTTCTGGATGAGCAGATCGATTCCGTCGTGAGAATTTCGACTCGTCCGACCCAGCAGACTGCCGAATAGTATATCCGATATCGTGTCGAAGTGCGCTCGGGAGAACGTCTCAGGGGAGTCCTCCTGAACTGGATTCAGGCTGATCGACGTGGGAGTATTGAGGGCGGTGATCTGCCGTTCCAGTAAGCTGAGTATCTGGTTGAACGTCTCGGACGGAACGTCGATCAGCCCTTGCGTCATCAGACTCGAAGTAGGAAGAGACGAGTCCGTTGGGTCGCCTGCTGGCGTGCTTGGGGTTTCCTGTTGACTGCTTATCGGCGAACCTGGAACCCCGATCGCTTTGGCGACGACTACCTTCGAAGTGTAGATGTCCATCGCGCGGAAGACGCCATCGGGATTGTTATTGGTACTATTCGAGTTGTCGGACCATACCGGGTAGAGAATACCGTTTGTGTACACCAGACCAGTATAATCGCCGAAATCGAATTTCACGAGTGTCCCGATCTCGTAAGTGGACGTGTTGTTCGGCACAACGCCCCAAGCCGCGCCGACCGTTAACTTCGTGGCGGTGTTGGCAGTGATGGTTCTGGACTGGCCAAGTCCTGCTCCTCCTGAGATTACGACGGTCTGGCCCACCCAGTAGTTCGGCCCCCAGGTCTGCAATCCGTCGTTCAGCGTAGTCGCACCGTTTCCGCCGGTGGATGTCCCCTTTTGAGACCCGTCGCCATCGATCGCACTCGAGCGCTTGGTGCCGATGGGAGAGTTGACGCCGAAGGTGTTGCCCCCGTCATCGCTCGCGGATGCGTAGATCTGTGCGGTGAAGTTGTTGTTGTCATTCCGTGCGTCGTACCAGGAGACGGCCACATACCCTGTCGTTTGGTCCACGGCAATGGACGGCCAAAATCGGCTATTGGAACTGATATCGTTGGCCTTCACACGATTGCTCCACGTCGCACCGCTATCGTCGGAGTAGCGAACGTAGATATCCGTGTTCGGGATCCCGCTCGCCGCCACGTCCGTGTAGACGACGTAAAGGCGACCATTCGGTCCCCCATGGACTTTGCCGCTGTTGTCCCAGGCCAGATGAGAGTTGGAGTCGATGCCCTTGTTCTCCGTAGCGGGAAGAATAAGTTGCAAACCGACATTCTCTGTCGTGACGATTCGGGTCGCCATTAGAGGAGCCAGCGGACCCAACCCATCGGGATCTTGGTAGCTGTAAATCGTCGTGTTGTCTTGGAATGTCACGAGGACTTGGCCGATCGGGCCGACAGCAATACTCCCGAAGGTCTTCATATTTGATGGGTCGGCGTGTTCATTCACGCCAAACGTACCGACAGCGTTCAGTCCCGTGACGGGAGCGCCAGCAAGTGAAAAAGTGCCGACGCTGTCCGTCCAAGCGACCCACACACTACCCGCCGCGACTGTTCCCCCGGACCCCGTGGCGATCGAAGGTTGATCGATAGTGCCAATCGGAGGGCCCTCGCCAGCGTCCAGGCGAGCCAAGAACGAGAAACTCTGTCCGCTGTTAGCACTTCTGACCACCACGATGCTATACTTGTCATCGGGCTGGTCGATCTCATAAGTGGACGTGTTATCTGGGGCGGTACCCCAGGCAGCGTTGACGGTTATCTGCGTAGCCGTGTTGGCCATGATTGTTTGAAATTGACCGACCCCTGTTCCGCCGGTGATCGTCAGTTTCTGCCCAGCCCACTCGCCCACGGCCCATGCCCGAGTCGCATCGGTAAGACTGTTCGCTCCACCGCCTGAAGCGCTGCCACTCTGCATCTTGGGCTCCGCAAAGTAGGTCAGGAAGAGATTCCCAAACGAATCGAACGTGGCTTGCGGGTCTCCACGCGCCGCCGGAAGCGAGTCACCTCCTGTCAGACCCGTTGCCATCATTCGAGAAGTCCAACCGCCAGCAGCGCCGCCATTGGTGGTGTAGGATGCAAAGAGACCGGAACCCGCAATTCCCTTCGCGAAATTCACAGACGCAGTGAATAGCTTCGCGGGTGTTACGGGATTGATGGCGATCGTCGGTTCGACCTGAATGTCCCGCATCAGGCTGATGTTGACGTTCGCGCCAGCCACCAATGTGAGCGCCGGGCAGTCACGAGCTTCTAGACGCTCGAGACCCAGGATGCGAGTACGGGGGTTACTGGGAGGTGGCAGCGACCTCCACCACGGCATCCTGTGTCCAACATTTCGGGGCATTGCATGTTCCTCCACCTAAAGGGCATCAGTATCGGGGGACAGAACGCGAAATTTCTGGATCGGATAGTTGTTGGACCACAATACGAAGAGGCACGATTCTGAAAAAGGAATTGATTCTGGAATCAAGTTCAGATGTTGTCGCCCGCAAACTATGGGATACGGAATCGATAAATGGGAGACGATTTCTTTCGTCGATATCGTAGGGTGGCTCGCCGCTAAAAACAAGGAGCGGGAAAAAGAAAAACCGAGATCGCATGAAAGCGATCTTCCGAGATCCCGTTTTCATGGCTAGTTGAAGTCGGCGATTCTGGAGCGGTATTATTTCAAGGCGGACGGGGAGTTGGCCCGACTCATCGCTCGGTACAGCCGATGAATCAGGCGGCGAACGGGGATGACGCGGTGGATGTGCGAATCTCCTCGAACCACACCGTCCGGTGGTCAAAACACCGTCTTCATTCGATGGAGAGTGAGCTGAAGGCTCTCTCGAGATGGATTCATCGGGCGACATGGGCACGTCTTCCCTGAGTTAACCATGTTTCGAAATTCAACACACATCGAATCTATGGTCTGGCCTGTCTCCAAACAAGGGCCATCTATTCCCTGAGAGGCTGTGAATTATTAGATGTTTGTACAGTAAACAGGTTCAGAATTCGACGTAAGTCATTAAATTTCGACCCATTTTTGACGGGCTACAGTGTACAAATGACTAATTATTCACAGCCTCTGAGCGATTTATCGTCGTGGTCGGCGAGTTCCAAAGCTCGACGCGCGAACGAGGGAACGGGCCAAGTCCAAGGTCATGTGAGGTTCACTCGCTCGCACATTGGGTTCTTCCCCTCGCCATCGCCCGACCGAACGATAGAACACACCCCGGTGCTGTCAGGCGTCAGGCAGCCCCCTTTGACAACCACTCCGGCATGGCCTAGACTACCCCCGTCATCTCCCTCTGCCCTCCTCGAGATGCGATCATGCCCACCGAGTCTGTTCGCCCATCGGTCGAGTCCGCCCCTCCAGGCGAGGAGGGGTTTAGCTGTTCCGTGCCGACGACGTGTCAGCCGCCCTCGGCGTGGGGCAAGGATCCCTGGCCGGCGACGATCCGGGACATCACGACGACGGAACTGAGCATGACGCTGAATCGCCGATTCGAGCGCGGCACGGGCATGGCAATCGAACTGCCCGGCGACGACGGCACCTCCTCCACCGTCCTGGCTCGCGTCACCGACCTTCGCGCGTTGGCGGACGGCGTCTGGCTGCTCGGCTGCACCTTCATCAGCGAACTCGGCAGCGACGAAGTGCAACACGTCCTCCAACTCGGCCCGCTCGGCCACGCGGGAATCGAAGGTAGGAGGGAGCCGACGCCCGCCCCTGTTGCCTCCGCCGTCCACGGCGTCCTCTTCCAGGCCCAGACCGAGGGGGGCGCGATGCTCCGCTGGTTCGTCAAGCGCCTGGATCTGGCCGGAACCTGGCCATTGCCGAAGGACAAAGTCGTCGCCATGCGGGTGGGCGGTCTGCCCCCCGAAACGCCGCCTGTCGAATTGCGAGTTCGACGCTGCAAGCAATATGGCTCCTACTGGATCATCGATTGCCACTTCGTCTCGACCCCCGCCGATCGGATCCTGGCGGCCCTCACGGCACCGACTTCGGACCGGATGTGAGGAGAGACTCTATAGCCGCAAACCCTTCGGCACCACGACGCGCTCGACGACCTCGAAGAACCCCTGGACGAGGAGGGCCATCGCGACGGCGGGGATCGCGCCCTCGAAGATGAGGGCGTTGTCGTTCTTGTCCAGCCCGGACATGATCGCCTGCCCGTAGCCGCCCGCTCCGATGAGGCCGCCGAGCGTGGCGAAGCCGACGTTGATGACCGCAGCCGTCTTGATGCCTGCGAGGATGGCCCGCGAGGCCATCGGCAACTCGACCAGGCGGAGCCGGTCCCACGACTCCAGCCCCAGCGCCTCGGCGGACTCGCGCAGGTGCGGCGACACATCGATCAGACCCGTGTAAGTGTTGCGGACGATCGGCAGGAGACTATAGACGAACAGCGCGGCAATCGCGGGCGTGGGGCCGATCTCCCGGAGCAGCACGATCAGCAGGCTCAACAGCGCCAGCGCCGGGATGGTCTGCACGACACCCACGGACGCGAGGATGACCTGGCCGAGAATGGGCCGGCGCGCGGCGATCACCCCGAGGGGCACGGCGAAGGCGATCGCCAGGAGCAGCGACACGGAGACGAGCCGGGCGTGCTGCCCGGTCGCCCGTAGGAGTCTACTCCCGAGCGTCTCGTGGGCGACCTCGATATCGACGCCGAACTTCTCGCGCAGGAAGTCGGCGGCGACGTTCGCTTCCGGCACGCGGTCGGTGTTGGTCCGACTGTTGAGCCGCTGCATGGTCGGCTCGTCGATTGCGCCCTCGAGTCGGCATATCGCCTGGACAGCTTCGGGTGCTTTCGTCTCGAGATCGGCGCGATACAGCAGGACGGCGTCATAGGCCGGGAAGAAGCCGCGATCGTCGGCCAGCACGCGGAGGCCGTAGCGGACGATCTCGGCGTCGGTGGTATACAGATCGATCACGTCGAGGTTGCCCGCGTGGACGCCGCGATAGGCGAGCGAGTGTTCCAGGCCGTTGGGCGTGCCGAAAGGCAGCCCGTAGGACTTGCGCAGGCCG
>JANXSH010001217.1 GCA_025356615.1 Planctomycetia bacterium
TCCCTCTTTGCCGCACGACCCCTCAGCCAGGGGGGGAGGGGTCGTGCGGCAAAGAGGGACTGCCAGACGGCGGAACGACGGTCCGCCGTGTCAGATGGGATGTCTTGGCGTTTTTTGGTCTAGACAACGGGGTCCACTATATAGCACCTTCCTCGGGATGATCGAAAAATAGATCTCCACTCGAGTCACCCAGCTCGCATGCACAGGCGTGTGCAACAAGATGATCCTTTTATCTTGACAACGCATCCGCTCTATCGAAGTGTTTCCTCGATGCGACGATCCGTCATCCACGATGAAGAATAGCCGCTCTGCCTTGTCGTAGGGACTCTGCTCCAAGACTCGAGCCACCAGTTCAGCGACCGGTTTTATCCCCGTTTTGGCCGCGCATCGGCCCATGACGATCTTGCGATGCACGTCCCACGCTGCCAAATACTTCGAGGCCCCCCTTCCGCTCGTATTCGGTCTCGATTCGTCGGGTCTGCCCAGGTTCGGGCGGCATTTCCTCTTGGCAGCGTCTGCGTGCCTGAATGCTCGTCTTCTCGTCCCTACTCAACACGAAATCCTTCGGCCCCAGCGGTTTGCCTTCCCGGATTCCTCCCTACCGATCCAAGATCGGCCAGGCTTTCTCGGCAAACCGAGGGTCACGCGGAAAAAGCCAGGACTCGTGTTGCCACGGCTCGATTGCCGCTTCGTGCAATAAATGCGAGCAGCGACCCCGACGCGCAACTTCGAAACGCTCGAGCGAGGGTAACAGTGTCCCTCGCTAAGAAGAGTGGCGAGGAATTTATGAAACGGTCATCTAGGGTGACACGGTGACACAGATACGGACGCCTTGTCACCTTGTCACCGATGTGGTTCTATTCTTTCGCCCTATCGCGTCTTATCCCAGACGGGCGAGAACCCGCCCCCCTTGTCTCGCCGATCGTGCTGGGCGCGCATGAGGGGAAGCATGGCGCGGCAATATTCGCGGAAAGCACCGGGTAAGTCAGTCGCCCGGACACGTTCCTCGCCCGCGGCCTGGTGTTCCTTGACCAGCTCCCAGTCCAGTTGCCATTTGCTATCGATCGCGCGTTGCTGGAGCGTCTTGAGCGCCTTGACGAGTCGGTCGAGCAGGGGCTTCTCGATCTTGCACACGCGGCGACGGTGCGGCTTGGGTGTGGGGCGGTTTTCGTCCTCGTTGGAGTGGCGTTTCTGCTCTTTCTGGTAATGCATGAATAGCCCGACGACCCCGGCAACGACCGCGCCGACGGCGGACAAGAACAGGGCGATGGCCAGCGAGGGCAACTCGGCCTGGTGCAACAGGGTCGCCCCGATGGCGAGGACCGTGGCCCCAACCAGGCTCAGAACCCACCACGGCGGGCGGGGGAGCCACGGCTTAGGGACGGCCGCTCCGGCCACTTCGCCGGCTTCCCCGGACAGGATGCGGACGATGATGACGGTGGTGTTGTCCGGGCCGCCGCGGAGGTTGGCGAGATCGATCAGGAAGCGGCACGCCTCGGAGGGCGGCAATGCGCTGGCGATCGCGCCGATTTCCGGGTCCGTCACCTGGCCGGACAGCCCGTCGCTGCACAGGAGGTAGATGTCGCCCGGCTCGATCGGGTGCGGCCCTTCGATGTCCACCTGCACCAGCGCTTCCGGCCCCAGGCAGCGGTGGATGACGTTGCTCGGGATGTCCTCCACCTCGTCGGG
The DNA here is from genome assembly GCA_025356615.1 of Planctomycetia bacterium. GTDB lineage: Bacteria > Planctomycetota > Planctomycetia > Gemmatales > Gemmataceae > JANXSH01. The sequence continues at coordinate 1,690 of JANXSH010001217.1, forward strand.
GTCCATGTGCTGCAAGCGCGCGTATTCCCAGACGAGGCTGTGGTCGTAACTCAGCTGCTCGATGACGGTGCCTCGGATGCGATAGCACCGGCTGTCGCCGACGTGCCCGACCCATGCTCCGTCGGGGCGGAGGACGAGGGAGGTGCCCGTCGTGCCCATGCCCAGGAAATCGCGGTTCTGCTGGCCGCAGGCATGAATGGTGGCGTTGGCCTCGACGAAGGACCGCCGCAGGGCGACGACCGCCCCCAGGGGGGCGTGCTTCTGGTAGACGTGGGGGATGACGTGGGCAGCCTGTTCGCTGGCCTTCTCGCCGACCGCGTGGGCACCCATCCCGTCGGCGACGAGGAACAGGTGGCCGCGCTGTAGCCAGCCCTCCTCATCGCTGGCTAGCTGAATGGCGTAGCTGTCCTGATTGTGGCTGCGCTTGATGCCCACGTCGGTCAGGCACGCATGTTCGATCTGGTCGAATCGTCTCACCAGAGATCACCCATCAAGGGATGCCATTGCATCCTCGTCCCAATTCGCTCGTATAGTGCTATGGTACGCCTGGCGTCCAATAATGGATAGGGGGAGGGCGCGAATGGGCGTGATGGGTCGAGTTTCTCTCGAGCCGTAGTACCCCGCCGTTGACGCATCGAATCGACACTCCACGCCAATTTTTCACGCGACGATCGGCCCCTCCCCGCGTACCTCATCGAGAGACGATCCTTCGGCGGGTGGGGGCGAACGATGACCAGGCACGGGATGGGCGCGGCGGGATTGCTGGTGGCGACCTGCGGGCTGTTGGCGGTGACACTGAACCGCGAGGACACGGGGGAGAAGCCAGCCCCCGTCGTGCCGCGTCGGGCGCGGCAGCTCCCCGGCGAGCAGGCGGGGGGCGAGGTCTTGCTGCCCAACCAGTGGTCGCTTCGGCCCGTGGGGAAGATGCTGGCGCTGGGCGATTTCCCCGTCAACATCGCGATCCACCCCAAAGGCGGCTGGCTCGCGGTGCTGCACGCCGGGTACGGGCCGCACGAAATCATCCTCGTCGATGTCTCGGCGGGCAAGGAGAAGGTCGTCTCGCGCGTCGTCGTCGATCAGACCTTCTACGGCCTGACGTTCTCCCCCGACGGCTCGAAATTGCTCGCCTCGGGCGGCGAGTTCGAGGTCGTCCACGTCTACGACTTCGCCGACGGGCTGTTGAGCAACCACAAGACGATCCCCGTCGCCGACCGCAAAGAGAAGTTCGTCGTCGCCGGGCTTGCCCTGGACAAGGCGGGCAAGACCCTCTTCGCCGCAGGCCCCTGGGGCCACGGCGTGCGCATCGTCGATCTGGGGGATCCAAAGAAGGTCCGTAAGGTCGCCCTCGCAACGGACAGCTACCCTTACGCCTGTTTGCCGACAGCCGACGGCAAGACGCTCTTCGTAAGCCTGTGGGGAGGCTCCGGCGTCGCCGTCGTCGATCTCGCGACGGACAAGGTGACGGCGACGTGGAAGACCAACAGCCACCCGACCGAGATGGCCCTCTCGCCGGACGGCAAGACGCTGTTCGTCGCCTGCGCCAACTCGACGCGCGTCGATCTGCTCGACACGACGAAGGGCACCGCGACGGAGACCATCCGGTGTTCGCTCTACCCGTCGGCACCGTCGGGCAACACACCCAGCAGCCTGAGCCTGACCCCGGACGGGAAGATGTTGTTCGTCGCCAACGCCGACGCGAACAACCTCGCGGTGTTCAACGTCGCCGAGCCGGGCCAGTCGAAGTCCCTCGGGTTCATCCCCGTCGGCTGGTACCCGACGGCGGTCCGATTCAACCCCGCCGACAAGCGCGTCTACGTCGCCAACGGCAAGGGGATCACCTCGCGGGCCAACCCGCAGGGGTCCGGCCCCTACCAGCGGCCGAACCTCCGCCCCCTCTACCAATACATCGGCGGCCTGATGCAGGGGACGCTGACCATCCTCCCGACGCCGACGCCCGGCGACATGGTGAAGTACACGAAGCTCGCCTACCAGTGTAGCCCGCTCCGCAAGGATTCCGGCGTCGTCGAAGACGGCTGGACGTTCGGCAACCCCGTCCCGCGCAAAGTCGGCGGCAAGAGTCCGATCAAACATTGCATCTACATCATCAAAGAGAATCGGACCTACGACCAGGTCTTCGGCGACATCGCCGAGGGCAACGGCGATCCCAAGCTTTGCCTCTTCCCCGAGAAGGTGACGCCGAATCACCACCGCCTCGCCAAACAGTTCGTCCTGCTCGACAACTTCTACGTCGAGGGCGAAGTGTCCGCCGACGGGCACCAGTGGACGATGGGTGCCTACGCGACCGACTTCGTCGAGAAGGTCTGGCCCCTCGGCTATCGCGGGAGTCCGCTGGGCAAACTGTCCGCCTACCCCTCGGAGGGGGCGTTCGACGTGATCGGTCGGCCCGCCGGCGGATACCTGTGGGACCGCGCCAAGGCGGCGGGAGTCAGCTATCGGAGCTACGGCGAGTGGATCAGCAACGGGAAGAAGAACGCCGACGGCACGTTCGAGGACAGCAAGGCGTCGGTCAAGGCGCTCGAGGGGCACTTCGACCCGAAGTTCCGCGGCTACGACCTGGACTACCCCGATGTCAAGCGGGCCGCACGATTCATCGAGGAGTTGAAGCGATTCGAGAAGGAAGGCGTGATGCCCCGGCTCACGATCCTACGCTTGCCCAACGATCACACCTACGGCACCCTGGTGGGCAAGCCGACGCCGAAAGCGTTCCTCGCCGACAATGACCTGGCGCTGGGTCAGGTCGTCGAGGCGGTGTCGCGGAGTAAATTTTGGAAGGACACCGCGATCTTCGTCATCGAGGACGACGCGCAGAACGGCCCGGACCATGTGGACGCCCACCGCTCGATCGCGCTGGTGGTCAGCCCCTTTACGAAGCGCAAGTTCGTGGACTCCAGTATGTATTCGACGAGCAGCATGCTTCGGACGATGGAACTGATCCTCGGCCTGGAGCCGATGAGCCAGTTCGACGCGGCGGCTCGGCCCATGTTCCACTCGTTCCAGGCGAAGGCGGACCTGACGCCATACAAGCACGTCGTGCCGGACGTGGACAGGGAGGAAAAGAACAAGTCCGACGCCTGGGGCGCGGCGCTATCGGCGACGTTCGACTTCTCCCAGGAGGACATGGCCGACGACCTGCTGTTCAATGAGGTGATCTGGCGGTCGGTCAAGGGCGCGACCCGTCCGATGCCCGCGCCGGTGCGAGCGGGGTTCTTCATCCCAAAGGTGAACGCGAAGCCGTGAGCCTCTCCCCGGCACGAATGCCGGGGCTACAAGGAATAAGCCCGGTGAACCGGGCTGCCAGGCGCGTTGCCCGGTGTCAAGGTAGCATGGTTTACTAGGGAATAGCACTTCTGTTCGTATCTCCTGACTGCCGAGGAGGCGCGAATCTAGGGAGACTTTTCCGCCGAATAGGGATGCGCCTCCTTGCGGGGTCGCAACTGTTGTCAAGGAGGCAACACCGAAAACTCTTCATGGCTCTCGCTTGACGATAGCTCTTTTGTTGGAAGGGACTACGGGTCGGTTCGGCAAGGAAGCCGAGCCAGCTATTGCCATCAAGGGAGACGAAGAATGACTCTTCGCCGATTTGCTCGACGCTGGGTAGCCGCCGGAGTATTGGCGGCTCTCGGCATGACCATCGAAGGCGCAGCCCAGGCGCAGCAAGGCGTCGGCGGTGGTACTGCGGTATTAAGTATCGAGCGTGTCTATGACCGGTTTATTGGCGGGCAAGTGCTCTCTGCGCAAAGCTCGAAAAGTTCCATCGACGCTTATAAATCGCAGATTAATCAGATCGACAATATGTTCGCCGATCCATCTGCCGGATTGTCTTCGGCATTACAGGATTTTTTTAAAGGTGTGCAGAGCTTGAGCGCCAGTCCCAATGACACTGCGTCGCGCCAGGCAG
>JANXSH010001222.1 GCA_025356615.1 Planctomycetia bacterium
TCCCTCTTTGCCGCACGACCCCTCAGCCAGGGGGGGAGGGGTCGTGCGGCAAAGAGGGACTGCCAGACGGCGGAACGACGGTCCGCCGTGTCAGATGGGATGTCTTGGCGTTTTTTGGTCTAGACAACGGGGTCCACTATAGTTGTCGCTGTCTACCCGCCTTGACCCAATCCGCACCCCTGCTATAACGCGGTCGCGCCTCGGCGGGCACTCCGCCCCCGATGCGCCCTGTTGGGAGAGGGGCCATGCCGAATCCGCGCAACCTGCTTCGGCGTCTACTCGGCAGTCTGTCCGGTGCCGCGCTCCTCTCGCTGGCCGTCTGGTTCGGCGTGTCACCGCCGACGGCATCTCTGCCGGGGCCGAGAATCGTCGAAGTGCCCGAGGCCAATGAGTTCGAGCCGTACCCCATGCCGGCGGAGCTGGCGGGGGTCGATCTCCTGCGACAGACCGCCGACGCCGCCCACGCCAAGAGTGCCGGCTGCGTCGGGTGCCATCAGAAGGTGTGCGACCCGCATTGCAAGGACACCCTCCGCATCGGCTGCACCGATTGTCACGGCGGCAACGCCACCACCTCCGACAAGGTCGCCGCCCACGTCCACCCGCGCTTCCCCGACGCCTGGCCCAGCAGCGCCAACCCCGTGCGGTCCTACACCCTGCTCAACCACGAGCGCCCCGAGTTCGTCCGCTTCGTCAATCCGGGGGATCTGCGCGTCGCCCACATCGGCTGCGGCACGACGGGCTGCCACCCGAAGGAGGTCTTGCAGGTCCGCAAGAGCATGATGACGCACGGCTGCATGCTCTGGGGGGCAGCCCTCTACAACAACGGCGCTGTCCCCTGCAAGAAGGCCCTCTTCGGCGAAGCCTACGCGATGAACGGCACGCCGCTGGCGCTCCAGACCGTCCCGCCGCCCAGCGAGTGGGAGCAGAGCAAAAAAGGCGTCCTGAAGCGCCTCGATCCCCTACCGCGTTTCGAGGTCCAGCAGCCCGGCAACATCCTCCGCTTCTTCGAGCGCGGCGGGAAATTCCGCCCGGAGATCGGCATCCCCACCACGGAGGAGGACCCAGGCCGACCGATCCTCACGCGCCTCAGCACGCGCGGCCTCGGCACGCAGAATCGCGTCGATCCGACCTTCGTCGGCCTCAACAAGACGCGCCTCTTCGACCCCACGCTCAACTTCCTCGGCACCAACGACCATCCGGGCGACTACCGCTCGTCCGGCTGCACCTCGTGCCATGTGATCTACGCCAACGACCGTTCCCGCGTCAATTCCGGGCCGTATGCGAAGTACGGCCATCGCGGCCTGACCGTGAACCCCGACCCGACCATCCCCAAGGACGAGCCGGGCCACCCGATCGAGCATCGGTTCGCCAAGGGGAACGGCATCCCGACGAGCCAGTGCATGGTCTGCCACGTCCATCCCGGTACGACCGTCATGAACAGCTACGTCGGCATGATGTGGTGGGACGAGGAGAGCGACGCTGAGCTTATCTACCCCAAGGAGCAGAAGCACCCGACCGCCGAGGACGCCATCCGCTCGCAGATGAGCAACCCCAACGAGTCGGCAGTGCGGAGCAAACTCTCCGACCCGGCGTTCCTCGAAAAGCTGACCGAACTCAACAAGGTGACGAAGCACACACAGTTCGCCGACTTCAACAGCCACGGCTGGGCGTTCCGGGCCGTCTTCCGCCGTGATCGCAAAGGTAATTATCTCGACAACGAGGGGAGCGTCCTAAAGGATGTCGGCAACGCCGAGTTGCAAGACGCCATGCGCTACCAACATCAAGCGCCGGCGGATCGCAAGGCCGAGCCTGGGGTGCCGGTCCATCTCATGGACATCCACTTGCAGAAGGGCATGCACTGCGTCGACTGCCACTTCGTGCAGGACATGCACGGCAACACCAAGCTCCAACAGGAGGTCCGCGCCGGCATCGAGATCCAGTGCATCGATTGTCACGGGACGGTCGGCACGTTCTCGACGCTGAAGACGGGCGGCCCGGCTGCTTACACGTCGAGCAAGGAGGGCGGCCGCGACCTCGCGGCGCTGCGCACGCCGTGGGGCAAGCGACGGTTCGAGTGGCGCGGCGAGACGCTCGTCCAGAACAGCATGGTCGAGGAGGCGCTGACCTGGGAGGTGCCCCAGACGCGCGACACGATCACCCCCGGCAAGAAGCGATTCAGCCTGAAGTCGCAGATGGCCAAGACGGTCCGCGTCGGCGGTGACGGGAAGATGGAGTACGGCGCGATTCCGAAGGACGGAGAGAAGTGTTTGGCGCACCAGGATTCCAACATGAGTTGTATCGCCTGCCATAGCTCATGGAACCCGTCGTGTTACGGTTGCCACTTGCCGCAAAAGGCGAACATCAAGGCTCCGCAACTGCACAGCGAAGGCGACGTGACGCGCAACCTAGTCTCGTACAACTTCCAAACCTTGCGAGACGAAGTCTACATGCTCGCCCGCGACGGCGACGTGACGAACAACCGTATCGGCCCGGCGCGGTCGTCGTGCGCGGTCCACGTCGGCTCGTACAACGGCAACCGCGAGTCGATCTACGTCCAGCAGCAGACGATCTCCAGTTGCGGCATGTCCGGCATCGCCTTCAGCACGAACGTCCCGCACACCGTGCGCGGCAAGGACGGCACGAAGCAATGCACCGACTGCCACGTCTCGGCCAAGAACGACAACAACGCCATCATGGGCCAACTGCTCATGCAGGGCACCGGCTACCTGAACTTCATCGGTCGCTACGCCTGGGTCGCGGCGGGCGACCACGGCCTCGAGGCGATCGAGGTGACGGAGCGCGACGAGCCGCAGGCCGTCATCGGCTCCACTCTCCACAAACTCGCTTTCCCCGATCACTTCGCCAAACATAAGGAACACCACGGTAAGTTGCACATCTCGCACGAACACCCCGGCAAGGGCATCGGCGAAGAACTGCTGAAGCCGTGGATGAAGACGGATGTGAAGACCCTCCTGGCGCGAGGCGAGTTCCTCTACGCCGCCTGCGGCGAGGCGGGCGTGCGCATCTTCGACATCGCGAACATCGACCACAAGGGCTTCAGCGAACGCATCGCGACGGCCCCGGTCTCGCCGCTGGGCCAGCGCTTCTACCTACGCACGAAGTGCGCCACCTCGCTCGCCGCCCCGACGACGATCGCCCCCGACCCGACGCGCTCGCAGCTCCCGGAGAACCGCGAGCAGAAGGTCCACGCGATGTACGGCAGCATCTACATCACCGACAAGTACGAGGGCCTCATCGTCGTCGGTGCCGCGTCGCTCCTCGACGGCAACCCGCTTAACAACTTCCTCGAGCGCCAGGCGACGTTCAACCCCGAGGGCATCCTCGACGGAGCCAAGACGATCACCATCGTCGGCACCTTCGCGTACATCGGCTGCGACGCGGGCCTCGTCGTCGTCAACATCGACGACCCGAAGAAGCCGTGCGTGACCGCCATCCTGAAGGAGAACCTCCACCACCCGCGCTCGATCGCCGCGCAGTTCCGCTACGCCTTCGTTTGCGACGAGAAGGGCGTCCTGGTGCTGGACATCACGGACCCCGCGCATCCCAGACCCATCAGCCGGCTCCTGTTGCCCGACGCCCGGAGCATCTACCTCGCACGCACCTACGCCTACGTCGCGGGCGGCAAGAACGGACTGATCGTCCTCGACATCGAGAACCCCGAGAGGCCGAGGGTCGATCAGGTCTACTCGGCGGACGGCTGCATCAACGACCTGAACGACGTGAAGCTCGGCATCACTTATACCAGCGAGTTCGCCTACCTCGCCGACGGCAAGAACGGCCTCCGCGTCGTGCAACTCACCTCGCCCGACACCCCCGGCAACGGCGGCTTCTCGCCGAGGCCGACTCCGTGCCTCGTCGCCTCGCACAAACTCCCGAACGGGGCGAAAGCCTACTCGATTTCGCGCGGCCTCGACCGAGACCGCGCCGTGGACGAGAGCGGGAATCAGATATCGGTCTTCGGACGCATCGGCGCGCGGCCGCTGAATCGGGCGGAGTCGCAGAAGATGTACCTGCGCGGCGGCAAGGTGTGGAGCGTCGAGGACGACCCGAAGTCGCCGCTGTATCGGTGGGTGCAGGGGAAAAAGGATTAGCCGCGAGGAGGCTCCGGGAGTCGCGCGAGCAACTTTGTACTCCGCGAATCGAGATGCCGATGGCCGTGACCGCCGGGGGCCAACTTGCGAGGCTCCGGAGTCGCGCGAGCAACTTTGTACTCCGCGAATCGAGATGCCGATGGCCGTGACCGCCGGGGGCCAACTTGCTACGGGCGACTGACAGGTTGGAACGCGCCGCGATCGTGCTCACTTTACCGTCGCCGTGGTCTCCATCGTCATCTGGCCGGCAATCTTCGACGCAACGGCCTGGCCTTTCGCTTCGACCTTGCTCATCATGCCGAACGCACCCGCAGTCTTCGATTTCAGCTCGACGCCGGTCCCGAGCGATCGGTAAACCGTGACCTTGCCCTTGAAAGTCATGACCATCTTTTCCTTGTCGATCAGGACGTTCCCCTTGATGTCCATGTCTGTGTCGATCACGGCACACGATTCGCCCTTGACCTTCTCGATGGCCCGAAAGTGTCCCCTCGCCTTGCCCGTGACCCCGCTATTACCCTGGCAAGAAAGAAAGTCACAAATGAGAGGGAGGAGAGGATGCCAGGGGCTTTAGCCGGTGATGCGCCCGCACCCGCGCCTGCTCGAAACACGATGTGAGCATCCTATGCGCCGATCGTCGAGCGGCTCACCAGTCGATCCGATCGCCGAACTGCGCCCGCAGCCGCTGGGCCTCTACTTCGCTGATCGGGTTGTGTTGCAGCCCAAGCGAGGTGAGGTTGGGCAGGTACGGGGACTGTAACAGGGCACATGCTCCTGCCTCGCTGATTTGGTTTCCCCGGAGCCTGATCGAGGTGAGTCTGGCGAGGTAGGGCGAAGTTCCGAGCGCCATCGCCCCGGCATCGCCGATCTGGTTGAAATCGAGTTCGAGATGGTCGAGGTTGACCAGGTGCGGACCATTCGCCAGGGCCTGGGCACCCACGGCGGTCAGCTGGCTTTCGCGCAGGTCGAGACACTCGAGGCTGGCAAGATTGGGCGAGGCCGCCAGTAACTCCACACCATCATCGCCGATCGGATTGAAGCCCATGCAGATGGAGGGGAGATTGGGCGAGCAGACCAGCGCCTGGGCCCCAATGGGCCCGATCCGGTTGCCGTAAAGATCGAGACCATTGGGTGAGTTTAGCCTGGGGAAGCGCGGGAGGATAGCGAATGCCTGCGCGCCCACATCGCCGATCTGGTTAAAACGGAGACCGAGCATCTTGAGATTCGGCAGGAACAGAGAGTCTGCCAGGGCCTGTGCCCCTGCGTCGCCGATCCGATTGCCTTCCAGTTCGAGCCAGGTGAGCTTGCTCAGGTAGGGTGAGCGGGCCAGCGCCTCCGCCCCCACGTCGCCGATCCAGTTGCCGGAGGTGTTGGCCCCGGGGAGGCTGGCGATGAAGGAATTGCTTTCCAGGTTCAGCCCGGTGAGGTTGGCCAGGTAGGGCGAAGCACCCAGCGCCTGCGCCCCGGCGTCGCCGATCTGGTTGCATTCCAGGTCGAGATCCGTGAGGTTGGCGAGGTAGGGAGAGCCGGCCAGCGTCTGCGCTCCCACGTCGCCGATCTCGCCCTCGCTCAGAGTCAGCGACGAGAGACTCGCCAGAAGAGGCGATTGCCAGGACTCCGCAGCAGCCGGGCCACGCAGGACGAGTGAAGCCACCCAGAGCCAGCCCGGCCAGTCGAGCAGGCGGCACCCTTGCTCACCCAGAAGCACCTCGGCCCTCGCGGAGATGACCTGCACGAACCCTCCGGAATGCTTCACTTGACACTCCAGATCGAGCAAGGGCCCTTCCCACCTGTCCTGGTGCCTGGCAATCAGCTCTTCCTGGCGATCGGTCAGTTGCTGATACTCCGGGTCGTCGTCATCCAGGTCCGCCAGCCCGACCTCCAACCGGATCAGCTCGCTGCGTGGGTCGCCGTGCTCCTCCAGGTAATCCGCCAATACCTGAAACAGGGTCCGGTCTTCCGGGTGGCGTTTGCAGCTCTCGAGCAGTCGTCTCTGGGTATCGTCCATCAGCTACCTCGACCTGGGGTTGATGAGATCCTACTCGCGAAGCAAGAACTCTGCAACCTCCGCCTCTCGGCCCCCTTGTGCCTGGCTGGCCGGTTGCATAGGTTCCTGGGTGGGAGGCCCCGTAACCCAGGTGTAGTCCCCTGGTACTTCACGTTCGTTGTCTAGATCACGAGCGTGCCCCTCCACGCCACAAGGGCGTGGCATCCATTTCTCACTCCTCTCTTTTTGTGACTTTCTTTCTTGCCGGGGTAATAATGCTGCTTCCCATCAGGGCACCGAGTTTGCCCACTTCCACGTCCCACTCGTGACCCACGGCAACCTTTTCCTCCGGATAGAGGGGGTCATTCGAGAGGGGCGCTTCGAGGTTCTTCAGAGACTTGGCTTGCTTCTCGGTCGGCTTGGCCTCATCGCCCAGAGTCTTCTTCCAGCCTTCTTTCGCCTTGAACATCAACACTTCTTCGCCCACCAGGGCGTCGTCCTCCTCCTGCTCCTTGTCCTTTCCACCTAGCCGGATGGTCGTCTTGGTTTTCTTCTTGACCACCTTCACCTTCGCCTTGGTGATTTGCCGACCGTCCATCGCGAGGACTTCGAGCCTGACTTCGGTCGTGTTGCTGATGTCCATGTCGACCGTGGTTTCTTTCCCGAGCGCCGCGAACGTCGCCTTTCCATCCTTCGTCGAGCTGGACTCCGTACTCGTGATGATCTGGCCCTTCTTCGCGGCGGGTCCGCGCAGATCGTACTTCGTGTCCTCAGCGCCTCGCGCACAGGGCACGCCGGCCACGACCAGTCCAGCCAACGAAACAAGAAAACTCCACGACAGCCGCAGCGTTCGAGCCATGGTAATTTCTCCCAGATCGATTGAACTAAATCGTTGCCTCACGGACATGATATCAGGTCTGATCACAGGCCGATGTGCTTTCCCCGAAATACCTCGTGAACGGTTACAGGACGCTTCGGGGGACATTCTCGTCGGCGAGGATTCGCATCGATTGTCAGCCCTCGACTACGCATCCATCGTCGGGATGTCGGCGGCGAAGAGCATCGCGGCCCGGATGTGTTCCGGCTTCGAGTGAGGGTACTCGGCCAGCAACTCGTCCTGCGTCGTTCCGGCCCCGAGGGCTTTCAGCACCAGCTCGACGGTCAGCCGTGTGCCCTTGAACACGGGTTTGCCCAGCATGATGTCTTTTCGCTCTTCGATGTAGTCGTCCCAGTGAAGCTTGGCCATGACGGACCTCTGCTTCGGCATCATCCGAGGGTTCTACGCGGCTCTTGTTCGATCCCGCCGGGTTCCAATTATCGAAGGAGATCGACGAGGGCGCTCACCGAGGGCGGGTCGAGCGGGCCGTCGCGTCGGCCCTGGACGCAGGCGGCACCGCGGATGGCGACCCAGTCGGGGTGCAGCGGCAACACGGTCTCGATGTCGCGCCGCCCGAGCGAGCCGCCCAGCGCGACGCGAACGCCGGCGTCATGACTGGTTTCGATGAGGCGTTCGAGTGCGTGGCGCGGCAGCCAGTCGAGCAGCCGCGTTCCGTCCTTGCTCCAGGTGTCGATCAGGAGGACACTGGCACCCGAAACGATCGCGTGGTGGCACACCTCGTCGGGCGGGGGGCTGCCGGCCCGCAGGTGGTCGGCGTAACACGTCAGGACGACCTTGCACGCCGGGCGCGCCTCGACCAGGTCGCGCAGGCGGGAGAGCCGGTCGCCAGTCGTCGCCGCTCCGGGCCAGACCCCATTTGACGAAATGCAGCCGATCGACCTCGCCCGGCAATACGCCGTCGGGCCATTCGGCCAACTCCCCGAGCGCGGCACTGACGGGGCAACGCGCGGCCACCTCGTCGAGAATGTCGGTAAGCGTTCCCGAAGGTGCCTGCCCCAGGGGGCCGCGACCGGGTTCCTTGACATCGATGAGATCGACTCCGGCCCGAAGGCACAGGCGGGCCTCCTCGCGGTCGCGGACGCTGACGAGTAGGGCCGTCATGTCAGATCACCACCCCTCGGCGGGTCAGAGAGCGAAGGATGCGATAGAGCTTGCCCAAGGGCCGGCGCGCAGGGCTGCACTTCCGGGAGGACGAGATCATCCAGTTCGCGGGTGAAGAAGCGAACCTGCCCAGTGAGTTGGCGGAAGGGCAGGGGGCGAAGATCGACGAAGGAGAACCCGAACAGTCCCGTCGGCTCGAACCAACTGGGGTCGTTGAGGTGCTGGGCCTGCTCCCGAACGAACCCGTCGGCGTCGGAGTAGAATTTGACCGCCGAGAGGATGCCGATGCCGACGATGCCGCCCCCCAACTGTGCCTGGTCGAGGAGGTCGGCCGGGACGTGGCTCCACGCCTGCTCGCGCGCGTCGGGGATGCGGGCGGCGTGGATGAGGACGAGGCCGCGATAGCTCGTCTGCCACCGGCGGATTTCGACGGTCTTTCGCCCCGCCGCCAGCAAGGCGGCCCAGGGTTGTTTCAGCGATAGGACGTGATACCGCGTCACGATGACTCACTCTAGATTCATTTCTAACCACAGAGTCACAGACGGCACAGAGCAAGACACAGAATGAAGACAGAGATCATGCGGAGAGCGGGCGTGTCAACGCAGTGTATTCAATCGATCGTCTTTACCCTGTCTTCCTTCTGTGATGAACTCTCTGAAGATTCTACCGCGCGGCGGTCCCGGCGTCCGAATGAAGGCGCGGAATCCGCCCTGAGCGTTCTCTGCATTTGCGACTTGCTCGATAAAAGAGTATGCTACCCTTGAGTCGATCCGCGTGGGCGGGTCGGGGACCGGGACGAGACCAGTCATGGCTTTCCGCGTCGAATATAACGCCGAACCCATTCCGGGCTACCGGCTCATCGAGCGCATCGGTGGGGGTGGCTTTGGTGAGGTGTGGAGTGCCGTCGCCCCAGGCGGGATGCACAAGGCGATCAAGTTCGTCTTCGGCGACATGTCGGCGACGAACGAGGACGACCAGCGGGCCAAGCAGGAACTCAAGGCGATGGAGCGCGTCCGCTCCGTGCGCCACCCCTACATCCTCACGCTCGAGCGATACGAGGTCATCGACGGCCAGCTCATCGTCGTCATGGAGCTGGCCGACCGGAGCCTGTGGGATCGCTACAAGGAGTGCCGCACGCAGGGCCTACCGGGCATCCCGCGCGAGGAACTGCTCCGCTACATGGAAGAGTCCGCCGAAGCGCTCGACTTGATGAACCACGAGTACAACCTCCAACACCTCGACATCAAGCCGCAGAACCTCTTCCTGGTCCACAACCACATCAAGGTGGGCGACTTCGGCCTCGTCAAGGACATGCAAGGCTCCCAGGCCTCCGTCACCGGGGGCATCACCCCCGTGTACGCCGCCCCCGAGACGTTCGACAGCAAGGTGAGCCGATTCTCCGACCAGTACAGCCTCGCCATCGTGTACCAAGAACTGCTGACCGGACAACGGCCCTTCAACGGGATGAACGTCCGCCAGCTGGTCATGCAGCACATCAGCGCCCAGCCCAACGTCACGCCACTACCCCAAGGCGACCAGGCCCCGATTGCCCGCGCCCTGGCAAAGCTCCCCAACGATCGACACGCGAATTGCCGCGATCTGGCCCAGCTGCTCCGCGAAGCCAGCTCCGCGAAGCCATCGCGGCAAGTCGCCGCAATCGTGGTAGGCGACTCCGCGCCGCCGGATCGGCCCGTCCCGTCGAGTTGGCAGGGGATCACGCCCGGCTCGGGGCCATCGACCCCCAACGTCCGGCAAACCGACTCCGGCATGGGCGCGACCCAAAATATCCGCGCCGCCGAGAACGCGGTCTCGCGTCGCCAAGAGGTTGGCTCACGGGTGCCGGAGCCTCTCGGGACCGGCTCGCTCATGCCCGCGCTGATCGTCGGCCTCGGCCAGACCGGCCTGAGCATGATGCAGCGCGTCCGTGAGACGATCCACACCCAGCTCGCCCCGCTCTCGCTGTTGCCGCACCTGCGATTCTTACTCCTCGACACCGACCCGGAGGTCGCCCGGACGGCGACGCGCGGATCGGGGGCCGAATGCCTCTCGACCTCGGACGTGTTGATCACTCCGCTGAACCGGCCCAGCCACTACCTGAAGCCGCGCGACGGTCGGCCATCCCTCGATTCCTGGTTGAACCCGAAGTTGCTCTACCGCATCCCGCGCTCCCAGGTCACCACGGGCGTCCGCGGCCTGGGTCGATTGGCCTTCTTCGATCACTACCGGAGTATAATCCGCCGCCTCCAGGCCGACCTCGACGCGATCACCGAGCCGCAGGCGCTGGCCAACGCCGTCCGCCAGACCCGGCGCGGCCTGCGCACCACCCGGCCCCGCGTGTACATCCTTTCGGGGTTGACGGGCGGCACCGGCAGCGGCATGTTCATCGACCTGGCCTACACGACCCGCGCGCTGCTCCGCCGGATGGGCCACGAGAACCCCGATGTCGTCGGGATCTTCTTGCTCCCGCACCTCGAGACGAGCCGCTCGCGCACGCTGGCGTTGGGGAACACCTACGCGGCCCTGGCCGAGTTGCACCACTTCGGCTCGCCCGGCTGCGTCTTCCAGGCGAAGTATCACGACCGCGAGGCCCCGGTCCTGGAGGCCGGCCCGCCGTTCAGCCGGACCGTCCTCCTGAAACTCCCGGACGAGGCCGACGATGTCGCCTCGCGCGAGGTGTTCGACCTATGCGGCCAGTTCCTCTACCGCGACCTCGCGACGCCCCTCGGCAAGGTGGCGGACCTGAGCCGCGCCGAACAACCCGCCCCGCCGTGGGAGGCACGCGGGCAATACTTCCAGACGTTCAACCTCTTCCAACTCAGTTGGCCCCGACAGGCCGTCCAGGCCGAGTTCGGGCGCGAGCTTTGCCAGCAGCTCATCCAGCGCTGGGTCAGCAAGGATAGCAAGCCCCTCCGCGAGCCGGTCCAAGACTGGATCGAGCAGCAGTGGGCGCTGCTCGAACTGGATTCCGACAATTTCATCCACCGCGTCCAGACCGAAATCCTGAAGAAGCTCGGCTCCCCACCGGAGGCGGTCTTTTCCTCCCTGTTCGAGCCTCTCCGGCCCGGCTCCCAGCAGGGCACCGAACGCCCCGGTTCCACGGGCGGTTGGCTGCGATCCCGCAGCGCGGATCAGCGCGGACTCGACGCCGAGAAGCTGGTAGGCGTCCTCGCGAGACTGGAGGAGTTGCTCGGCCGCCCCGAGAATGACCACTCGTCCGACGCCCCGCCGCAAATGATCGGCCTGTTGCGCGATGCGTGCAACCGCCTGGCGGGGGAGTGGAGCCAAAAACTGGCGGTCCTCTCGGTTCGCCTCATCGAGGAGCCGAAGTTCCGCCTGGCCGGCGCGGAAGAGGCGATTCGCCAGATCGTCGCGACCATCGAGGACATCCTGCAACACCACGAGCCGCTCTGCCTCGAACTGACCGAGAAGGCCACCGAAGCCTACGCAACCTTGCGGGCGGTCGCGGGCCTCTTCGCCCCGCAGCCGCCGAGCGGGACCGAGCGCCGGGCCGCATCGACTCCGCCGACGAAGAAGCCCAGCATCACCCCCCAAGAGACGTTCGAGCTTATCAAGTTCTACTCCAAGTGGAGATACCAGAGCCTCTTGCTCCAGAATCTCGCCTCTTCGTTCGTCGGGGTCCGGGGGCACCTCTCCGATCAGTTGCGCGAGGTCAACTTCTGCCGCGTCCGGCTGACCGAACTGGCGCGCCTCTTCGAAGAGTCTGCGGCCAAGGTCTCACCCGCGAAGCCGGGCAAGTCGGCGGGACGCGATGAGGGGCTGGGCCGCAAGTTCTTCGTGTCCGGCTGCAAGGATCTCGGCGAGGCGGTTCGTCTCTGCATGGAGAAGATCACGCCCAAGAACCTCCTCGACCTGGACGCGCGGATGGAAGCGATGCTCAAGAAGAGCTTCACGGCGCTCGTGCATGTTTGCTTCACGACCTCGAACGTCCTCAAGGACGTGCAGGCGTCCATGGCCTCTGTCGCGAACGACTTCGCGGCGGAGCAACTGCCGTCGCTCAGCGCCGCGTCGCTGTTCTTCGAGCAGCACCCCGACGAGTCGCAGGCCGAGGGCGAGATCGGGTCGTTCTTCGACGAAGCCGCCCCGGAGATCACCCCCGGACGCCAGGCGCTAGTCACCGAGTTCGTCGCGAACCACGCGATCGTGTCGGCCCCGGACGACGAGGAGAGCGTGCGCTTCCGCGAAGTCCTCGCCCGGACGGTCCCTGCGGCCTCGATCACGTCAACGGGCAGCCCCGACGACCTCGTCATTTACCGTGAGCGCGACAACCTCGCGCTGATCGACCTCGAACACCTTGCCAATGTCGGCCACGACGCCTATATCCAAATGACAGCGACGGACAACTTCACACCCCACTGTCGCTCGGATGTCACGTTCCGCACACCCGGAGAACTGTAGGGTGGGTCGAGCGGAGCGAGGCCCACCAATTCGGCTCGAGGCGAGAGTGATAGGTGATGTCGCCCTCCGGCGTGGGGGGG
>JANXSH010001226.1 GCA_025356615.1 Planctomycetia bacterium
CATGGCCAAGCAGAAACTCGAACTCACCTGGATCGGCAAGGACATCCGCCCGCGGCTGGAGCCCCGTATCCTACTCGAGGATCCGGAGAAGTCGTACCACGCCGCGCAACGAGTAACCGAAACGGACGTGTTCGACAATCGACTCATTTTTGGAGACAACTTGCTGGCACTTCGGGCGCTGGAGCAAGAGTTCGCCGGCAAAATCAAGTGTGTGTACATCGACCCGCCCTACAATACTGGGTCAGCTTTTGAACATTATGATGATGGGGTCGAACACTCTCTTTGGCTTAGTCTGTTGCGTGAACGGCTGACAATAATTAAATCACTAATGGCAACCGATTCATCGATCTGGGTGAGCATTGATGATAATGAATACGCATACCTTAGAGTTCTTCTCGACGAAGTGTTCGGCCGAGCGAACTTTCTAGCAACAATTATATGGGAGAAGCGTACTACTAGAGAGAACCGGCGAATTTTTTCATTCAAACACGATTATATTTTACTGTTCGCCAAGGACAAACCCGCATTTGAGTCGATCATTAATGGCCTTCCCCTCAGTGATGAGGTTTTGGCTCGGTACAAGAATCCTGACAACGACCCGAGAGGAGCTTGGCAATCAATCTCAGCACTTGCTCAGGCGGGCCATGCTACGGCGAGTCAATTTTACAAATTAACTACCCCATCCGGTCGTACTCTTGATCCTCCGCCTGGCAATTGCTGGAGGCTCACAGAAAAACGAATGAATGAGGAGATTGCTGCTAATCGAATCTGGTTTGGCAAAGATGGCAACAACGTCCCTCGGATCAAGCGATATCTGAGCGAAAACCCTGAAGATTCGCTTACCCCTGAAACCATTTGGTATGCCGAGGATGTCGGCACAAATGACGATGCAAAAAAATCGCTTAACACGATGTTCGGCGGGTCAGCGAATTTTGATACCCCTAAGCCGGAGGCTCTGATCCAGAGGATTCTACATCTGGCTACCAATCCGGGTGATCTTGTCCTAGATTCATTTGCAGGCTCAGGCACTACGGGTGCCGTCGCCCACAAGATGGGTCGCCGCTGGATCATGGTTGAACTCGGCGATCACTGCCATTCTCATATCATTCCACGTCTTCGGAAGGTGATCGACGGCCAGGACACAGGAGGCATCTCCGAGACTGCCGCATGGAAGGGAGGCGGCGGGTTTCGATATTACAAGCTCGCCCCTTCTCTTCTGGAAAAGGATCCTTTCAACAACTGGGTCATCAGCAAAAAATACAATCCGGCGATGCTCGCCGAGGCCGTTTGCAAACTGGAAGGCTTTATTTACGCCCCGAGCGAGGCCGACTACTGGCGGCACGGATGTTCGACGGAGACCGACTTCATCTACGTCACTACCCAGACCCTCTCACGTGAGCAGCTTGCCCGTTTGAGCGACGAGGTGGGCCCTAAGCGTTCCCTGCTCGTGGTGTGCTGTGCCTTTAGGTGCAATAATCTGGCGGATTTCGCGAATCTGACGGTCAAAAAAGTCCCGAAGGCGGTGCTCAGCAAGTGCGAATGGGGCAAAGACGACTATAGCCTGGAGGTCAAGAACCTTCCGGCGGCCGCAGAAGCCGTCAACATTGATATCCCTGAGCCGCGCACAAGCAAGAAATCCACTCCTGTCGGTCGTACCCTCTTCGACGACTCGGAGGCCGAATGAACGCCCACGTCACCGCCATCGGGAACCGCCTTAGCCTGCGCGAGCCGCAGCGGGAATCGCTGGTCATTCTCGCCCGCGTGTGCGAACTGATCCGGCTCGAAAAGGGGGCTGATCCGGCGGCAGCGCTGGCGGTCATCCGAGACGAGTTCAAGACGGTCGAGGAATTCGAGCGGGAGTTCCCGTCCCTCTGCTTCGCGCTCGCGACGGGCGTCGGGAAGACCCGGCTCATGGGGGCTTTCATCACCTACCTCTTCCGCGCGAAGCGGCTGCGCCACTTCTTCGTGCTGGCCCCGAACCTGACCATCTACAGCAAGCTCGTGGCCGACTTCACGCCGAACACGCCGAAGTACGTGTTCCAGGGCATCAGCGAGTTCGCCCTCAACCCCCCGACCGTCATCACGGGGGACAACTACAGCTCCGGCGTCGGCATCCGAGGCGGGAGGCTGTTCGAGGACGACACCGTCCACATCAACGTCTTCAACATCTCGAAGATCAACAGTGAGGTCCGAGGGGACAAGGCCCCCCGCATCAAGCGCCTCTCCGAGTACATCGGCGAGAGCTACTTCGCCTACCTCGCCAAGCTCGACGACCTGGTGCTCCTCATGGACGAGGCTCACCGGTACCGGGCGTCGGCCGGGTTGAAGGCCATCAACGAACTCAAGCCGATCCTCGGCCTCGAACTGACCGCCACCCCGCAGGTCGAGAAGGGGGCGAAGTCCGTCCCGTTCAAGAACGTCGTCTTCAGCTACCCGCTTTCGGCCGCCCTGAAGGACGGCTTCGTCAAGGAACCTGCGGTCGCCACGCGCGAGAACTTCGACGCCAAGGCCTACACCAAGGACGGGCTGGAGGAGCTGAAGCTCAAGGACGGCGTCCTCATCCACGAGCAGACCAAGGTCGAGCTGGAGCTGTACGCCCGCGAGTCGGGGGCGAAGCGGGTGAAGCCCTTCATCCTTGTCGTCGCGGAGGACACGAGCCACGCCTCGGCTCTGAAGGCCCGGATCGAGGGCGACGACTTCTTCCACGGCCAGTACAAGGGCAAGGTGATCGAGGTCCACTCGAAGACCAAGGGCGAGGAGGGCGACGAGGTCGTGCAGCAGCTGCTATCCGTCGAGGACCCGGCCAACCCGGTGGAGATCGTCATCCACGTCAACATGCTCAAGGAGGGTTGGGACGTCACCAACCTTTACACGATCATCCCGCTACGCGCGGCGAACTCGAAAACGCTCGTCGAGCAGTCGGTCGGCCGCGGGCTACGCCTGCCCTACGGCAGGCGCGTCGGCGTGCCCGCCGTCGACCGCCTGACCATCGTGTCGCACGACAAGTTCCAGGAGATCGTGGACGAGGCGAACAAGCCCGACTCCGTCATCCGGACCGGCGTGGTGATCGGCCGCGACATCCCACTCGTCCGGCCGAAGGTGGTCGTGGTCGAGCCGGCCATCGTCGGGCGGATCGAGGGCACGGCAGCGGACGGCGGTGGAAAACAGGGGGAAGAGGCCGACCTGTTCGCGACGGCTGAGCAGAAGCAAATCGCGAGGGCGACGCTCGCGGTGATCGGCGAGGAGTTCCAGCGCCTGCCCCGGTCCGCCGACCTCACGAAGCCCGAGGTCCTGCGGAAGGTCGTCGCGCGTGTCGAGGAGAGGCTGCGCCCGAGCCAGCCCGAACTCTTCCGCGACGCGGCGGCCCCGGCGCTCCTCGCCGAAGTGGTCGCCAAGGCGGTCCAGGCCCACAACGAGCTGTCCATCGACATCCCCTGGGTCATCGTCGTGCCGCGGGGCGAACTTACGAGCGGGTTCAAGGATTTCGACCTGGACTGCGGGAACATCCGCCTGCAACCGGTGTCGCAGGAGATCCTGATCCAGCATCTGCACGAGCGCTCCCAGCACCGCCTCAAGAGCGGCAACGCCGTCGTGCAGGAGGCCCGCCCCGAGGACTACATCGTCCGAGGGTTGATCGACTACGACGACGTCGATTACGACACCCAGGCGGCCCTCCTCTACAAACTGGCGGGCCAGGTCGTGGCCCACCTCCGCGGTTACCTCGCCGACGAGGAAGAGGTCCTCAACGTCCTGCAGGCCCACCAGCAGACGCTCGTGCAGGCGGTGTACGTCCAGATGCAGGGGCACTACTACGAGACGGCGACCGAGTACGACGTGAAGGTCACGAAGGGATTCACGACCCTGCGGCCCTCGAACTACTCCGTCCCCGCCGGCGAGTCCGCCCGCGACTTCCGCGCTCCGGTGGAGGAGAAGCTGCTCATCCGGGGGATGCACTTCGGGGGCTTCCGCAAGTGCCTCTACGCGACCCAGAAGTTCCAGTCCGACCCGGAGCGGCGGCTCGCGGTTGTGATGGAGAACGACAAGGCCGTCCTGAAGTGGTTCAAGCCCTCCAAGGGGCAGTTCCAGCTCCACTACTCGCACGACGACGAGTACGTCCCGGACTTCGCCGCCGAGACGGCGGACGCATGCTACCTCTGCGAACCCAAGCGGTCGTCGGAGATGCAAGACCCGGTCGTCCTGGCGAAGGCGAAAGCGGCGGCCCTCTGGTGCCAGCGGGCGACGGAACACGGCGGCGGCAAGCCCTGGAAGTACCTGCTCATCCCGCACGACGTGATCGACGAGACGAAGACCCTTGCGGGGCTGGAGGCCGCTCACCTCATCGGAGTGCCAGCCTGAGCGCCAGTACCGGCCGCCTGTCTAGCGCGGCCAGCGTGCTCTATGATCGAGGTGGCGCTACCTCGCCGACATGGCCACTCACCCGGCTTCCGTTGACGGCGAATCGATTACACCCGGGCTCACAACCCGAGGGCCTGCGGACGGCATCGGCGGAGGAGAGGCGAACTTGGCACACTGGCACCTGGACAGCGTGGAGATTTCCGGCGGTTTCCTTTCGGATGTGAGGCTGACACTTCCGCGGGGTTTGATTTGCATAATCGGACCCCGCGGGAGCGGGAAATCGACGCTCGCCGAGGCGCTGCGGCTAGGGATGGGGGGGATTCCGGCAGGCGCGCCGAAGGAGCGCCTGGCCTTCCTCAAGAACAACCTCGGGAGCGCGCTGATCACGCTGAA
>JANXSH010001323.1 GCA_025356615.1 Planctomycetia bacterium
CCGCACCATGCGCGGGAAGCCGTGCGCCCCGTCGGAGAACGGCCTCATCCGGCTGACGATGACTTCGCGGTAGAGGCGCGTGTTGAGATCCTCGGCGGCCGCCGCGTGGTCCTCGAACTCGCCGATGCGTTGTGCGAGAACCTGGCGGCACAGGTCGATTTGCTTCGACGCCTCCTCGGCGAGGGGGCTCACGCCGAGATCCGCGATGGTCCCGGCGAGATGGTCCTGGTGCTTCTTGAGTTTCAGCAGCGCCGCCGAAAACGGTTGGAGCCAGCGCGCCTGGACGAGCGACTCACCGGCGAGGCTCATGAGCCGGTTGAGGCTCTCGGCCGTCACTCGGACGACCGCCTCGGGTTCGGCGGGGGTGGTGCGCGGCTCCTCGGGCGCGACTTCGACGACTGGGCCGATCGGGAGTCGGTTTATCGTCGGGGGAGTGAAGGAGAGTCGGGCCAGGTCGGCGTCGGCCTCTTCCCAGTCGGCCTGGTGTTCCGTCAGCCACACGCCGACGGCCCCCGCGTCGTGCGGCAACAGCGCCTTGAAGAGCGCCGTCGCACGCATGAGAGCGCCGACCCCGGCGCTATCGATTCGCCCCTTGCCCTGTCGCACGGTCGAGAGGACCTCATCGACCCTCCCCGCGAGTTGGGCGGCCTGGTCGAGGCAGACGAGCCGCGCCGCCCCCTTGATCGAACGCACGCCGCGCGTCAGGTCGTCGATGAGACTCTCGTCGGGATCGCCCGCGAGTCCCGGAAGCCGATCGTGTAGGATCAGCGAAGCGGCCCGCACCTCCTCGCGGAAGAGGTCGTACATGGGGTTCTCGTCCCCGGAGGCGAGACCGAGGGGTTGCTCTCCCGATCCTCTGAGTACAGAAGGAGAATTAGGCGAGCCGGGAGCGTTAGCGACCGGAGTAGCGCTTGAAGTATTGTAAGGAGTAGCGCTTGAAGTATCGTAAGGAGTATCGCTCGCAGTATCGTAAGGAGTAGAAGGTGTCACTGGTCTCACTCCGGTCGCTAACGCTCCCGGCTCGCCTAATTCTTCACCACCTCTGCGTACAGGGGCGACAGGATCCGACTCCCCGCGCGACATGCGGTCTAGGCGGTCGATGAGGGCGGCGAGGGCGGCGTCGCCCGTCCCCCAGTTGGCGACCTCGGCGTCACGGACCTCGGCAAGTCCGCCGAGGATGTCGCCCCCTTGCAACAGGATGTCGATGTCCCCCGGCGTGAGGCGAATCCGCCCGTGCTGGGCGGCGACGAGCGCCTCCTCCATGCTGTGGGCCAGGCCGACGGCCCCGTCGAACCCGACGATGCGGGCCGCCCCCTTGAGCGAATGCGCCGCCCGCATCAACGGCTCGATCTTCCGGGCGTCGCCAGGGTCGCTCTCGAGGGCGAGCAAACCCTGCCCCAGCGTCGCCGACTGGCTGCGCGCCTCTTCGCGAAATAGGTCGAGCATGGACAGGTCCAGGTCGCTCATCGGGTCCTCGCTCGCAGGGTCTCGAACAGTCGCTCCTCGTCGAGCAGGCCGATCGACCGCTCGTCGTGGGAGAACACGCCGCGCGTCAGTCGCGCCAGTGACCGCGACAGGGTTGCGGGGGTGCCCGTCAACCCCTGGCGCGAGAATCGATGCACCTCATCGACCTCGTCCACGGGTAAGACCCACCGCTCGTTCTCCCGGCGCACGACCAGCAAGCGGGGCTGATGCCGCCTCGGAGCGCCCGCCTGGGGCACGTCCCGCCGCACGCCGAGGAGGGCGTCGAGGTGGACGCAGAGGTGCAATTCGCCCCGGATGTTGACGACCCCCGCGAGGATCCCGCCACGACGCGGGATGCGGTGGACCGGGCGGGGCGTCGTCACCTCGACGAGCAGGCGAACCTCGAGCGCCAGCCACTCCTCGCCGAGGCGGAAGGTCAGGACGCCGACGAGGTCTGCGGGGTCGGCCTCGATCGGCGCGGCGAGCCGGCGCGTCCACTCCGCCGCGTACCCCGGCGGGCTGGGCGCGTCGAGGAAGTGTCGCCCGGCGTTGCCGAACACCTGGCAATTGTGACAGTGGACGACGCGCTCCAACTCCGGGCACGAGCGATCCCCCCGGAATCCGATCCGGTTCCAGCAGTCGTCGATGGTGGTGAGGGAAACGGCGGTGGTCATGGAAGCGATTCTCGGGAGACGGGGCGGGAAGGGTGTTGGTACGCGGCAATCGTTCACGGCTCGACGTGGATCCTTTGCTCCTAAGTCCTCAATCCCACCAAAGGTAGATGTATTGGTAATCCTTGATAGCCTCTTCTAACACATCCACCGAACCTACACCTTGATCTACTATGTCGGGACAGAACTCATAGACTTCGTTTGCAAATGTCCGTGTGTCGGTAGGCACTACGTCGAGTGTCAACTCGATAGTGTCGGTTTCGGCACAGTAAATGTCTATCCCGTAGGAGTTATGCCAAGATTGCAACTTCCGAATCACATCTTCCGTGTCCATGTCATAGTTGCAAGCAGTAGTTCTGGCTAACCGCAAAATATCGAACTGAGACTCAGAGGCTGTGAATAATTAGTCATTTGTACACTGTAGCCCGTCAAAAATGGGTCGAAATTTAATGACTTACGTCGAATTCTGAACCTGTTTACTGTACAAACATCTAATAATTCACAGCCTCTCACCTTTCCCAAGAACAACCTCTACCTTTCCATCATGTCTCTCATCCCCAAGCCACTGAGTCGTTCCAACAAAGGTAACGAACCCCAATGGAAGTTGCTTTCGCAGGGCAAAAACAAGGGATTGTGCCCCGACTTCGGGAACGACGACGGACAGGCATTGTTCATCTCTCACTCGACCGAAATCGAAGGTCGAATACCGACGAGGAGTTTGTCCTGACAAACTTTCCAGGAGAATGTCTGGAGCCCGAGCCATTGCTGTGTCCCTCGTCAACCGTAAACACGAAAGATGCCGCCTGAGTCATCGTGACTACAGTAGCAGATCCTCCCTGCACAGGCATCGTCGAGTCCATGCAAGTATACTGTGAATGGTTGCCGAGAGCAGTCCGGTTCTACCCTCGATTAGAGTCGGCCCGATCACCACTCAGCCACCTCACCGCCCCATCGGCGTCGGGATCGCCAACATCTCGGGGTGAATCGTCTCCTCCGGCGCGGGGTGGCCGTTCCACCACTCGGCGGCCCTCTTCTCGGTCCAGGCGTCAGACCCGGCGCAGTCCGCGAGGGCGTCGTCGAGGGCGACGACACTCGGATAGCGGGCGTCGGGCTTCTTGCCCAGGCACCTCGAGAGGACCGACTGGAGGTCGGGGGGGATGTCGTCCTTCATCAGGACCGGCTCGTAGGCGTGGGCCAGCAGCATTTCCATCGGCGTCTCCCGGACGAAGGGCGGCTCGCCGGTCAAGAGGAAGTAGCCGACGGCCCCGAGGGAGTAGATGTCGGTGCGGGTGTCGAGGTCCGTGCGACCGGCGGCCTGCTCCGGGGACATGAACGGCGGCGAGCCGAGGACCGCGCCCTGGATCGTGAGGCGATCGGATCCTGCGCGGAGGCCGGTCTCGTGGACGAGGCCGAAGTCGAGGAGTTTGGCGACATCGTGGGCCCCGCCGCGCTCGCAGACGATGATGTTGGACGGCTTGATGTCCCGGTGCAACAGCCCCCTCGAGTGGGCCTCGCGCAGCGCCTGGCAGGTCTGACGAAGGATGTGAATGGCGCGGGCGGGGGGCATGGGGCCGCTTCGAGCGACGAGGGTGTCGAGGTTGGGGCCGGGCAGGTATTCCATGACGTAGTAGAAGCGCCCGTCGTCGGCCCGCCCGTAGTCGTACACCTCGACGGTGTTCCAGTGCGTGAGCGTGGCCATCGCGTGGACCTCGCGCTCGAATCGCTCCAGGGCGGCGGGGTCGCGAGTCTGATCCGGGCGGATGAGTTTGAGGGCGCACGGGCGGCGGAGCAGCAGATGTTCGGCGAGGTAGACATCGCCCATGCCGCCCGCACCGAGCCGCTTGCCGAGGCGATACTGGCCGAGCTGCTGGGCCTGGAAAGCCTGCTGCCGGAGCTTCTGGAGGCGGTACGACCCGAAGACGGCGATGCACACCGCCGTCCCCATGAGGATGGCGAGATCGACGATACTGTACAGGACATCCTGGGACAGTTGCTCGTGCCACATCGCCCCGAGCGGAGTGAGGATCAACGGCAACACGGCAGCGAGGCCGGACAGCAAGGCACATCGTCCCCAGGTGTTGGGGATGAAGACCCCGTAGATGACGACCAGGAAGAACCATCGGAGGGCCGACGCCTGAGTCCAGATGCGAACGACCTCGAATTCGGGGTCGCATGCCGCGAGGTCGAACAAGGCGGTGTTCTGGAGCGTGTGGACCTGTAAGTAGGAGAAGAACGCCGCGATGGACAAGAACGTAGCGAGTTCGATCTGGCGCAGCGTGGTGAGGGTGTAGCGGGGGCGAAGGAACAGGGCGATGGCGAGACATCCCAGGAAGAGGCAGAGCGCGACCTGTAAGATCATCGCGATCGGGTCGAAGGAAGGACGATTGCGACCCTGGATGAGGTTGCGCATCAGGAACAGGCCGAGGGGCAACAGGGCGATGAGGGTGACGGTCCGGAGGCGGTGATGCAGAAGACTGCCGATTTCGCCCCGGAATCGCGTGCCGGACAGCCCGTCAGCGACGACCCGACAGCGGGGGGAGTGATCGGCCCGGATCCGTTTCTCTGACGAAGACATCTGCGATTTCCCTTCAGTCGTAGGGTGGGTCGAGCGGAGTGAGGG
>JANXSH010000148.1 GCA_025356615.1 Planctomycetia bacterium
CCCACTCTTGGATGGTCCAGACATGATCGGTCCGTCCCGCTACCAGGGCGGGCGTCTGGGGTTCGTAGCGCCCTCCCTCTCCTTTCTTCCGCAACGTCCGCACCGGCCAACAGAAGTTGTAACGGTACATCGTGAAGTACGTCATGGCTTCATGTACCTGCCAGTCCTTCGAGAAGCAGTAGGTCTCGAGCACCTCCCTCCGGTTGCGGTCGCGGTCGGTTCCGTTGTGCCGCTCCACGAACGCCGTATCGACGACCGTACTCACCAGCGACACCGCCAACGCCGACCTCACCGCTGCCATCGTCCCGAACACCGTGCGCGTCGTCACCCTCACGACCCGCCCGTTCTCCCGCTCCTCGTGGGATGAGCGTGAGCAGTTTGGAACGGGCGGTCTGGAAGTAGCGGAGGCTGTTGCGGACCGATGACTTCAAGTCGGCGATCTCATCGAACAGCCGGTTGTGCGTCGCCCTCCGCCTCAGCTTCTTCCAGAACCGCTCGATCACGTTCAGCTGCGGGCTGTAGCTGGGCATCCGGTAGAACTCCAGGTGCGGGTTCTCCCTCATCGCCTCGTCGATCAGCGGCCCCCGGTGCCAGGGGGCGTTGTCAATCGTCAGCACCACCCGCTTGGCCTCCGCCTGGGGATACATCCTCCCGACGTGCCGCAGGTGGTCCGCGAACGCCCGCTGCATCCGCCGCGTCTTGCTCTCCGTCTTCTTGCGGTTCTCCTTCTGGAGGCTCTCCAGCGTGTTGGCGTGGACCGCCCCGGACAGCAGGTTCAGCACGGCGAAGACGTAAAGCACGTCCTTGCAGTCCCGCGTCCCCACCACCGGACGATGGCCCTTCACCCCCAGCGTCGCGGCAAGCGTCGGCACCATCTGGAACCTCGCCTCGTCCTGACTCAGCAGGACGAGCCGGCCCTCGGTAGCCCCTTTTTTAGCCCGGCGAGGTCTTCCCTCGCCTTGGCCTGCTTGTCCTCGTCGCTGCGAAGGTAGCGGTAGGTGGGGCGGTAGAGGCGTATGCCGATCCCGGAGCAGAACCGCTGCATCGCGGAACGGGAGGTCTGGACGCCTTTGGCCTTCCTCAGGTGGTCGGCCAACTCCTCGTGGGTCCAGTTGGCCCGGTCCGGGCCCTGGCCGGCCGGCCCGCCGATGACCCAGCCCTTGATCTCGTCGGCCAGGGAGGCGGGGATGCCTGGTTCCTTGCCCTTGGCCTTCTTGGGCATCAGCCCGGCGAGGCCGCCCTCGCAGTAGGAGTTGAGCCAACGCTGGACGGAGCGGCGGTTGACGCAGAGGCCGGCGGCGATGTCCTGGTGCTTGCGGCCCTTGTGGGCGAGCAGGACGATCTGGAGGCGGTCGCGGAGTTTGCGGTCTTCCGGGGAGCGGAACCGGGCTTCCAACTCTTGGACCTCGGCCTCGGGCAATCGGATGCGGATCATGGCTACCTCCTGCCGCTTGACGTGCCTTCACCTCCTCCTATTGTAGGAACGGGACAGCGTCACCGGGTATGTGTCTGAGACCGTCGAGAACTGCCGGGTGCGTTCGTTCCAGGGCGAGGTGGCGGCGATCAATGATAACGCCGGCGACGGCGGCTTCGCCTTCCGGGCGGTGAAGATCGACGACTCCGAGGGCGGTGCCTGCGCCGTCATCGGGGACGACGACAGGCGGATCAAGCCAACCGGGGATCCGTTCCGCATCGCCCTCCTGTCCCGCCGCGTCACCGACGTCCTGCTGGTCGAGGTGGGCGGCTGGCCGAAGGGCGTGCGACCGCTCGCCGTCTCGGCCCGGCAGAAGGCCGACCTGGTGGTCGGCCGGGCGGCGTGGTACTCGTTCGCCTTCTTCTTACGCAACGCGGCGGCTGTGCTGCTCGATGTCGATATCAACGAACTCGACGCGGGCGTGCGGACGACGTTCGTCGATACGCCCGAGGGCCGTGTCCTCGACGTACAGGCGTTCCTGACGGACCGGCTGGAGAACGGAGCGGGCTACTGCTCCTGGCTGAGCGTGCCGGAGAATTTTCGCGCCCTGCTCGACCACTCCTCCGTGGCCTGCGTGGACGGGCTGGCCGAGCGCTGGACCCCCGACGACCACCTCAACGAATGCACGGCCTCGTGCAACAAGTGCCTCCGGGAATTCAGCAACCAGCCCTACCACGGCCTGCTCGACTGGCGGCTGGCGCTGGACATGGTCCGGGTCGCGGCGGACCCGAGCGCGACGGTCGATCTGACGACGGACTGGGGGGCCAGAACCAACCCCTGGAAGCCGATCTGCGCCCACATCCCCGCGATCATGGACAAGCTCGGCTACGACCTCGAGGCTGCACCAGGACAGTCGCGCCTCTTCTTCAAACGCGGCGAGCCGAAGCGTGCGTGGGTTGAGGACCACCCGTTGTGGCAGGAGGACCACGAACTCGTCCAGGTGGCCCGAGACCGGGCTAAAACCTTGGTCCCAGGGTGCGTCCCCGGCTTGCTCAACCCTTTCCTCCTGTTGCGGAGGCCAGCAGATTTCGTGTAAAGCAGAACGACGCCGGGAGGATGCCGCTCTGGCCGCCGGCGCGGCATGTGGCTGTTGAGGCGTAGCGTTCCGCGTTCGGCGGTGAGGAGAGAAGTGGAACTCGAACGGCCGAATCGGCTGCAACAGGAACAGCTACCCCAAAGGCCAGCAGGGATGCAGCGAGCAAGAACGACGCAATGCAGGTGCATCGTCATTTCGCTTTCATCCCGGCAGCTCGTGGCTTGGCGTGAACTCGTCGGCCGGCTCCTGGAGGAATTTCGCCCGCACCTCCGGCAGCCACTTGCGGGCTTCCGTCTCGCCCAGCCCCTTCAGCCACCGCATCGCCTGGACGCCATCGAGGGTGTAGCGTCCCTCCGGGGCCACCGGATTGATCCGGCAGATGTTGCCCTTGCCGATGATGTGCTGCGCCATCCCCAAGGCGGCGGACGCCTGACCCGACATGAAGACATCGACCACCTTGTTCGCCCAGTAGAGGTTGCCCAGGGACCACCGGCGGGCCCAATCGACATTGAACGGGGTGGAGGTGCAACCCAGGCTGAGGATGCGGATGTCCTCCCTCGGCCAGCCGAGCAAGCCGATCGCCTCGACGACGGCCACGGCCATCGGGTTGTTCGCCCAGACGCCGCCGTCCACCAGCGGCACGCCGGCTCCGAGGACGTGCGACGGGAAGTAGGTCGGTGCCGCCGCAGTCGCCAGCGCCACGTCCACGGCCCTGACCGTGTAGTCGATCTCCAGGTGCGGGTGGTGCGAGGTTTTGAATATGTGGACCTCGCCGGTCTCCAGATTCAGCGAAGGGATGATCAGGCGCTTACGGCTCTCGCCGAGCTTGTTGTCGCCCAGCTGTTTCTCCAGCGCCGTGCGCAGGGGTGACGGGTCGTACTTGGCGAAGATCCACTTGCGGATGAACTTCACGATCCCCGACCCGGAGAAGACGGACGGGCCTAGTTCGTCGTAGAACCGCATCACCTCGCTGGCGGTGCGTCCGAGCCCCAGTCCCAGCGCGATGATACCCCCTGTGCTGGTGCCGGTGATGAGGTCGAAGTAGTCGGCCACGGGGTGGCCGACCGCCTCCTCGACCGTGGCGAGGAAGGAGGCGGGGAAGGTCCCCTTGATGCCGCCGCTGTCGATGGACAGGATGCGCTTCACCGGGAGACCTCCTTCGGAAAGTAGTCCTTGCCGAGGAGGAGTTGCCACGCCTCGATGGCGCTGGGACGATGCGACGTGGAGTTGGCGAGTCGCGCGCACCTGGCCCAGGTCACGACGGACTCGTGGAAGGTGCGCCAACTTGCCAGCGCCCACTCCGAGGCGACGAAGATGTCGCGTTCGCCACAAGGCGTCGGCACTTTCTGCCCGTGCCAGGCGTCGGCCCCACGGTTGGCGAGATGCGACAGCAGCGAGTGAATGTAGTCGGCGGGGCCGCAAGCGAACATCGCGTTGGGCAGGCTGAAGAGCAGGCACTCGATGTGGAAGGATACCCCCCCTCCAGACTCCAGGAGGAGCGGAGGTGCTCGAACACCTTCACGGCGGGAATGAAGTTGCCGCCCGTCTGCTGGTTCTTCCACGTCAGCCAGCTCTGGTGATATCGGGCGTACCCGTCCTCCCAGGTACTCGTCTCAGGCCGATACAGTCGGAACGGCTCCTTGTCCTGGTCATCGTTCCCCGACTTGTAGACCACCGGCAGGATCTCCAGTTTGATCCCAAGATCTACCTTGATGCACATGCTGGTCGGGCCGAACCGGACCTTGTCCCGGTAGCGCCCGTCGGTGAGGAGTGGCGCGGCGATGGCGTTGAAGATTCGGTTGCGGTCCCAAGAACTTCCCGAACCTCCGCCACTTCCGCCGCCGCTGCTTGGTTGCCACAGCCTGCACAGCACGACGATGTCCACATCGTTGATCGTGTAGATGGCCGTGTCCTGCTTGTACGAGCCTTGCAGGAAGCAGTGAGGGGCCAACTGCCCGGCCTCGCCCCCCGTGTTCTCGATCAGGCGGGTGACGATGGCGTGTTCGCTCGCGGCCCGGCTGACGAAGCTGGGCCGTGGGTTGAGGTTCCTGAAGAAGGCTGTGAAGTGGTTGCTGAGAGAGTGTTCGGCCATGGGGCGTCCTTACGATACACGAACAACACCGCGACGTCGCTGTAAGCGCGGGGCAAAAGTAGTTCGGCGGCGGATTCGTGCCGGCCAGCGGACAAACGTTCAGATCTGGCCATTCTCATTCTACGCAGCAAGGAAACTCCCACGCCACATTCGTGACGAGGAACCGGATTTCTGCGGTTCTCACTCAATCGGCAGTTCTGTGATCCTCCTCATCCCTCGAAATCCACCACCTTGACTGCTTCGCGGTCGTACTCCTGTGTCTCAGTGGTCGTGTGCCGCAGTTGGGCACGGACCTGCTCGGTGGTCATGCCCAAACGCTGCTTGCCGTAGGTGGACAAGGCGTGGCGGAACCGCTTCCAGGTTGGCCTCTTCGACGCCTACTCGCCTGCGCGACGTTCAGCCCCGCTTTCCCTACCGGACAGGGCACACTCGAGACGAAGAATTCGTGTCGCCCCTTGGACGGACAGGGGGGCCATCCGGCAGACGCATCATCCATCAACCGTTCCGTTGATGCGCTGCTCCAACTCGGCCAGAACGGCCAGGATCTCGTCGAACGCGAGGGGCTCCGACAGATACATGTCCCGCATCGCCTGGTAGTCGCGGCGCAGCGCCGGCAAACGCCCGTCGGGTGGCACCAGCCGGAACGTCCCCGGCTGGGCCAGGTCGTACCTGGCCCACGAACTGCCGAAGAACCGGCCCTTCCACGCCACGACCCGGTCCCGCTGTTCATGCCGGTCGATCGCCCCAGCCGCCGCGGGGTGCCGGGCCAGCGCCGCCGTGTCGGCGTAATGGCGAGAGAAGCGATCCGGGGTCAGTCTATCGGCCGGGCGGTGGTGCTCGGCGTGGAGGATCGTCGCCTTCTCCCAGAAACTCCGCTCCACTTCCAGGGCCACGACCTCGCAGCGCCAGTCGGGGAACGCCGTCGGGAGCGTCTCCGCCACCCACGGCCGCACCGCGTGGCGGCCCACCGGCTGCTGGTCGGTCAGCGAGCCGAACTCCAGTTTCACCGACCGCCCGAGGTACGCGAATCCTGCCGGCTGCGTCGAGGGGTAGTGGAACAGCAGCACCGGCGAGTTCGTGCCGGGGTCCGTCAGGAACTCGATCCACCCACCGTCCCTCGCCCCCAGCACCGCCTCGATGGCCGATTCCAGCGCGGGTGCGATCCGGTCGCGTACCGCGTTCGCGCAGGCGGCCTCGGCCCTCTTCATCCACCGGTCCGCCTGGTTGCGGCTCGCCCCCGCCTCCGGGAGCTCCAGGAACGCCGGCGACAGCGACAGGTCGATGTCCTCCGAGAAGCGGTCGATCACGCCGAACACCTTCGACAGCGACGTCCCGCCCTTGAACACGATCGCGCCGTCGAACTCCGAGCCGAACAGGACTCCAAGGATCCAGCACACCCAGAAGTCCTTCTCCAGGACCACCGCAGACACGTTCCGCCGGGCCGCCGCCTGTTCGATGTACAGGCGGCGCTCGTCGGGCCGGAGTTCGAGGAAGCCGAGCTTCATGACGCCTCCTCGGCTAATGCGCGAAAGATCGTGTGCATCCAGGCCGGGGCCAGCGCGAGGTCTTTCAGCAGTTCGCGCCTTTGGTCGGCCGGCAGAGTCCGCTTCAGGTGCTCGATCCGGGCCGGCGACACGTGCTCGGCACCCAGCTCGCGCAACCCCTGAATCAGCAAGCCGCTGAGCCGGCCCGCCGCCGCCATGTTGCGCGGCGTCGTCCGCCGGAGCTGGATCGTCATCGAGCCGATCGTCACGGTCCGGCTGGGACCGTCGGTGAGGAACACCGCCTTCGCGGGCACCTGCTCGGACAGCCCCAGGGCGTTCGCCGCGTAGGCCCCCGCTGGCTGGAGCCGGGTGCGGTCCCGCCCGGCCAGCGCCTGTGCGACGGCGTCGGCGGACGGCGACAACAGCCCGAGCACCGGGTGCTGCTTGGGGAAGTCGTACACCCCGCGTGCGAGGCGGCGGATGGTCTCCTTCCTGGCGAGCCGGTGTAGCACGAGGTCCACGGCCTCGCGGCTGCCGAGGTCCAGGAAGTCCCCTGGAACATGCACGGCCCCTCTTCCCTTGCCGCGAATGCGGTTAAGAATTTTCGAGTCAATGCTTTGCGGCGATCGCTTCGCGGTCTTCATGTAAGGAATTCTATCCTGTTTTCCTTACAAAATCAATGCTCGATTCCCGGCGCAGCAACGAGCCACGCGGGTTCCGGGAATCCTGTCGATCTTGCCGAGCGGCTATCGCCGCTAGCCGCTAGCCGGTGGGCGTGGGCGCATTCGAGGCGAGAGACTTCTCGCACCGCCTGCTCATCCGCCTGCTCATCCTCGCCACTACCGATCTGCTCACGCCAACACACGGCTTTATCGCGACTGCCCGGTGGATTGCGGTTCTGTTCTTTGTGCGGAACGTCGCGGCGGCCGGGGCGGGCGACCTACAGCCGTCAGAAGGGATATTCGGGGTGGTTCGACTTGCAGGGCGGGCCGAATTCTTGAGCATGCCGGTCAGATCGCGGTTGATGTCGCTGAACGCAAGATCGGCTCACTCGCCGGCGATCCACTGACCCAGACACCCAGCGCGATGAACAGTTTCAGGACGTGATCCGTTCCAACAATCACCAGTGTTCCCGCGTACAGAATGCCCGGAGGCCGTGCCGTCGCTATAATATCAAGTTAATCAATGGCTTGAAGAGGCAAGGAGGCGGCAGTGATCGCACCGCAGTTCGTACACGGCATGCGTCCGCAAGGTTGGGTGGAAGTCGATGCAGCCCGGTTGCTGCTCGTCCTCACTTGCTTCGCGCGCCCTGCCGACGCGGCCACCCGCCGTTTGCCCTGCCTGCCTGCCGATCCGTTCGAGTTGCACTTCGCATCGGAATACTACCTGCAGAAGCTGGATTTCCTGCTCCGCTACCCCGCCTACTTCGTGTACGAACTGACGGAACTGCACTACGCGGGGGACGATTCCGCCTCCGACACCGAGGAGGTGATGACGACCATCCGCCGCATCCTGACGGACCAGGAGCCGGAACTGCAGACGATCCCGTTCCGCAAGTTCTGGCGCGGCGCGTACGAGCGACTGGACGACGTGGAGGCTTGGTGGCTCGCGCGACGCCTGGTCTACACGAAGTTCGAGCCTCGTGGGAAGGCAGCACCCTGGAAGCACTATTTCCTGACCAAACAGGGAGTCAGCGTCGCCGGCCGACTCCGCAGAAACCTGGAACACGCCGCCTGGTACGCCAACCGCATCGATGAGATCCATCGCTACATGGGGCACCTCAGCGCGTCGGACATCAAGACCCGGCAATACCGCCACGAACGATACCGCCTGGCCCAGATCAGCGAACTGATCCCGGACCTCACCGTCGAGGAAATCAGGCAGAGCTTCCAGGACGTTTTTGGCGAGCCGTTGGAGGTGCCGCTTGGGCAAGCAACGCACGGATAAGCCAGCGCCGACCCCCGTGGCACCGCCGCTGAACATCGACGACATCACCGACCGCGCCTATGCGAAGTTCAAGTCCAGGTCGCGGGAGCAGATCTCGCGCGACGACGTGCGCCAGGTCGTCGCCGGACTCGACCTGGGGAAGCTCCGCCCATCGCGTCAGGTCCCGCGGCTCGTCGTTCGGCGACTCCGGTTCAGGGGGACGAAACGGCTGTCCGGGCAGAAGCCGTCGGCCATCGACTACGACCAGCCGTTCGCCACCGGGGTGAACGTGATCCTCATCCAGGACAACCTGGTCGGCAAATCGTCGATCCTCAAAACGATCAAGTTCGCGCTGACCGGGGACGACGGGGAATACGACACGGAGGTACGCGACTGGATCCGTGAGATCTGGCTGGAATTCACCCTCGACGACCGGGAGTACACCGTCCTGCTTGCCCGCCGGGATGACGGGCTGCACGGGATGCTCGTCCCAGGCAGGAAAGAGTGTCCGATCGAAGAAGTCCCTGCCGAGGAGTCGGGCCTCGGGTTCTACAACAAGGGACCTCAGGAGATCCAGGCGGGACTCAGAGACTTCTTCGTCCACGAGTTCTGTCTGGCATCGATAGGCTGGACGATGGCCCACCCCTCGGGCGACGGCCGGTCGTCGGATTGTTGGGCGACGTGGCTGACGTTCTTCCAGGCGCTCCGGATACCGGACGACAATCACACCTACCTGCTGTGCCGGCCAGACCCCGGCATCGGCAACCAGGAGCAGTTGCTGTTCTCCGCGTTTCTCGGGCTTCACCTGATCGAGCCGCTGAACAAGTTGAGCATGGAGGCGTCGGCGATCCGCAAGAGCAGCGCGGCCACGGCTGAAGCCGCCGAGCGGGCCGCCGAGCGGAGGGCGGAACTCACACGGCAGCGCGGGGACCTCCAGTCCGATCTCGACGCCCTGGACGACGACCTGCAGCGGCGGCTTGCCGTGCTACTCGGGGGCGACCTGTCCCAGCAGATCGTCGAGGCGGAGACGGGGCTCGCCGCGCGAGATGCGGAGGTCAGACTCCTTCAGGAGCAACTCCAGAACCTGACGACACAGATTCGCCAGCACAGAGCCAACGCGAGGCGACTTCGCGAGCAGATCGCCTTGAGTTGCGAGCTTTCGGGGATCGAGGTCCGGCTTTGCCCGCACTGCACCCAGGGCATCGAGCCGGCGGCGGTCGAACGTGAGAAGGCCGTCCACCGGTGCCGCCTGTGCGCCAAACAGGTGCCACAGGCCCCAGAGGAGGAGGCCGAGATCCTGGAGGCAGTCGCCGTCCAATGCGAGCAGAGAGCGGATGTGATCCAGGCCAACTACGAGGACGTGAGCGGGCAGATCGTCGAGGCGCGCCGGCTGGCGGATGTGGCCAGGCGGAGGGCGGACGCCGCCAGGCGCGGGCCGACTGGGGGCGTCACCGCCGACACACTGAGGCTGGATAATGAGCGGCGAGGCACCCTGAATCGACGGATCGGGGCCATCGATCAGGAATTGTCAACGCTCCAGCGGCCCGCCGGTCCCGGTGACGGTGACCCCGAGAAGCGGGCCAAGATCATCGAGAAGGTCCAGGAGATCCTGAAAGGAGAGGCGGAATTGCTCCCCGATGGGCGTCGTCCGCCTGACGAAGAGCGACAAGCCGATCTCGTTCGGGAAGATCATGAATCCTGGGGAGCGTTTCCGGGCCAAGCTCGCACTGTTTCTCGCGATGATGCAGCTCGGCTGCGAGGTCGGTTACGGGCGGCACCCAGGCTTCCTGTTGATAGACCAGCTCGGGGCGGCCGAAATGGTCCCGGTCGATCTGCGGGCGTCCGCGGCAGCGTTGAAGGGAATCGACGAGAACTTCGGAGAGAAGGTCCAGATCATCTGCTGCACCGCGCGGCCGGAGTTCGCCGAGGCAACCAAGGAAGAGAAGGTCTACGGCCCGACGGTGTCCGGTCCCGGTGACAAGGAGTATGCCTTTTGAGAGTTGCCGTGCCCGACTGGACCGTCTGGGAAGGAAGGCTCGAAGGGGCAGACTGCTGGGCTACCGACGCTTCTCGAGGAACTGAGATACGCCAGGTGGCTAGATCAGCGAGCCTGCCGGACGTGAATCAGCGGGGCCGCTCATCGTCCGTCTCTTTCCGTCCGCGCGCCCG